>JAISQH010000314.1 GCA_031274385.1 Planctomycetaceae bacterium
TATTACCGGTGTTGCCGGTACTGCCGCCCGTGTTACCGGTACCGCCACCCGTGTTACCGGTACCGGGTTCACTATCAAGACAACCGCCATCACCAGGCTTAAAACCACTTTCGACACCGGATGTTGCGGCATTGTCGTCTGGATAATAATACTTCATTGGAAAACTTGTCATAGTCCTTCTCCTTAAAATAAAGGGATTGAAAATTGCGTGGGAACACGCAAAAAAACATTTGTTTAGGAAGGCATGGAATCGAACAGTTCGTTCCATGCCTTCCAGAGTAATTCAGGATTGGTCAGTTCGTTGACCAGCCGTTGCCGTGCCGATTCGGCGATTTGCATGCGCAAATTTTCATCATAGGCTAGTTTTGCGGCATAATAGGCAAGTTCGGCATCATCGTTACCGAGAAAGCCGGTCTCACCGTGAAGAATCATCTCCTGCCAGCCCCATTGATTTTGTGTTACGATTGGTACACCGCACGCCATCGCTTCGAGTCCGGTTCGGGGCCAATTTTCTCTGGCTCCGCCGTTAATTGGCAAGAGACAATGCAGGCAGGCATAATATTGTTGTACCGGAATTGCCATCGGTTTAAGGCAGTCCGCCCAAATGGGAAGCGGTCCTAATTTAATAACGGTATTGTAATTGACTCCGAGCATCAACGCCCGGCGTTTGGAGTAAGGGATCGCTTCGTAAATTTTCCAAGTGTTGCTTGACCATTTATCTCGGTCAGGACGGGCAACACGCCCCACAGTGAATGTTTCGCCGGAAACATGAGGCGTCGGTCGAAATGACCATGCTTCCGTATCAAAAGCCCCGTGAATAAGGTGTCCCGATTGGGGATGATAACCATAACGTTTTAAGTCCCGTTCGAGTTCCGTTTGCTGGAAGCTCGATTGATAAACCATCGCATCGACAGGACCGTGTTCCTCAAAAAAATGCTTTTCATGATCGAACAAAAATGTCATACAATTGACCCAGACGATTTTACATCTCCTCTGTCGTAATTTTGGAGCAATCTCGATATATTTTCTGTTGCAAAATCCGATTGTGATACTTCCTTCGAGATCAGGAATTTCGTCTATTTGTTCCACTGCCGTTTGGTGAGTGACACAACCGATCTCGTCCAATTTTCGTTTCCATTTAGAATCGATTCCCCAAGTCGGAACCAAGTGAACATCAATACCGTACTTGCGCCAGAGTTTTACGGTATGCCAACACTCGGTGTTCGCGCCGCCCATGTCGCCGGGGTAACCAAATATAAAAACTTTTCGCATGTTAATATCTCCAAAAGAATTGTGTCATTGACTGTTAACTGTTTCGGCAGTTTTTTCGAAGTTTTCGATATCTGCTTGATAGTCATACCGCCATCCGACTTCGAGTTTTGCCTTCGGCAGAACTGCCTGACGTTGCCGATATTTTTCAACGGAAACACAAGTGATATGTTCACCGCCGGAAAACCGTCGATAAATCATGTACGGTTTTTGTTTGTCCTGTAACGAATTCCGATGTTCGAGTCCGGCTTCGAGTAATCGTTTGAAGAAATCATGATCTTCCCAACCTGCTAAATGAGGATAGCCGCCGTAGTTCCAAAATAATTTCTTTGAAAACGCATGAGCCGGATGCATGAGAAATGTATCGTTTTGATAATTCCATTTCCCAGTAATCACATTGTTTTTAGACCAATAAACGGAATGGGCAAACGACCAGATCACCCCATTTTCAAAATTCAATGCGTGACATTGTAACCAATGAGGCAGATAAATATCGTCATCATCAGCAATAACAATGTGGTCGCTGTCCGGTGACGTAAGGGAAACGCAGGCATTTCGCTTCTCCCCCAAAGATGCGAATCGACGGGGAAAAGAAACAACTTGCCAATTTTTGCCACGAATATCGCCGTATTGTCCGGCATCGTCCAAGACAATCAGCTCACGATACTTTGCAGGATAATCCTGCATTTCAAAGGACGCGATCAATTCGCCCAGCATTTCCGGACGATTATAGGTCGAACAACAAACGGATAATTTCAACATGTTTTCACTCCTGTTTTTTGTTTACTTGTTATTTTCCTGTAACCCATAATACTGTGCCCATTTTTTCCATTCCGTTTCATTATTTGCCAACCAAGGCGAGTGAAGAATCGGAGCGAAATTAACAGTATCATTTTTTCGGGGATCCTCTCTTTTTCGGTCATGGAGATTGGGAAAACGATCCTTAAAAACAGCAAAAAGCGTTTTCATAGTATCAACCTTGATGAGTTGCGGAAAATAGACCGATAGGATTTGAAAAAGGAATTGGTCGTTGGTATAGTATTCTGGAACAATATTTCCGGCTATTTCCCGAACGATTCCCGGTCGAAAGAAACCATGTTCCAATTCATCATAAAGTTCCATTGCTTTTCGATAAAGTTCGAGAATTTGCTTGATTTCACCGGCAAAGGAACCGGCGTTGAGAATGGAATATAAATGATGGGTCGTTTGAATTGCCGCCAGAAGCCGTTCGGATTGACAGGGCCAAACGCAACCGGCAAGATCAGATCCAAATAACACACGCCCGTCATAGAGACCGTTAAATTTCGCCTGAATGATCCATTGCGGGGCGGTAAAAACAAGATCACGGCAATCCAAAACAAACGCGAATTGTTTTCCGGCTCGTCCGGCATTTTCAAGTACATTTCGGAGATGAATGATCTTATTGATATAAAAATTGACCCACTTTTCCCCATAATCGATAAACGTTACGTTAATATTGAACCGTTCGGCACTTCGGCGAAACACCTCTGTGGCAGAGAAGGGATCATCCCATGCTGCCGCCGCGACAAAAAGAGTATTCGTTTCGTCGGCAAGGAGTTGATTTTTCGTGACGGTTGAACAAGCGGCAAAGGGACGTTTGAAAATGGAGCAGGGATTACTTTGTGTTTGCAAAAGGTAGTTTCCAGCCGGTAAAATAACAGGAGCCGCCATTTCTCCCGGAAATCGTAATTCACCGATTCGCTGTCCGTCAAGGTTGATTTTGACAGATGGTTCGCAAAACAATGTTGTTGCGAGCATACCCACGGTTAGTTTGGTTGCATGGGGAATCGTCAGAATTTTTGTTTCATGATCGCGTAAGACCAGAATGGATGATGGAGATGGGGAGGTTTCCAAACAATTGATGGTCGAAGGAAAACGATTGGCATCTTCCACCTCAATCGGAGTATCTTCGATATCATGCCAGAGAACAGCCGAACGGAGTTCATGATCATATTTTTTGACTTTCTCAATGATTTTTGTATAATTTTCTTTCCAATGAGGAACAAGCCGGTTTTGTTTTTTGATGATTGGTGATTGAAACTGATCATAAACATCTTGTGTTTTTGATGTTGCCAAATGAGCATACGGTGAATACCAACGATAAATCTGGACAATTTCATCGGTTTTCCCAAAGGAAAATTTTGTTTCATATAACCGTTTTTCCAAATCTTTGTCCTCACCGACCGAGAGTGGAGCATAGCCACCGACCTCATAATAAGCACGTAATCGGTAAGCACCGAAATGAAAATGATTATTCTCTGCCGGAACAAGATCAATTCGTTTTTCCGAATACTGAAACGCGA
>JAISQH010000426.1 GCA_031274385.1 Planctomycetaceae bacterium
CCGGTCACGTTTTGGAATGCGTGTTGAAGTGCTTCAGGATGTTTCGCTTCGCGGTATTGACGGTCTGCATTTTCACACAATGTGCCAGCAAGGTTCTGACGTCTTGTTTCGAACTCTCGAACTGGTCGAAGAACGTTTCGATAAATTCCTCAAAAAAATCAAGTGGATCAATTTCGGAGGCGGACATCATATTACACGAAAAGGTTACGATATTGATGGTTTGTGCGACATTATCAACGATTTCAAGAACAAATATGACATTGACATTTTTCTCGAACCCGGCGAATCTCATGCTCTGAACACCGGTTATTTGGTGGCATCTGTTCTTGATGTGATTGAGAATCCGACAAGTATTGATGTAGCGATATTGGACACCTCCGCGTCGGCTCACATGCCGGATGTGCTTGAAATGCCTTATACGCCGGAAATTCTCAAGGCACGTCGTGTTTTGGAATCGACTGATACGGATATGCCGTTGGAGGAAGGGCGATACAAATATATCATTGGCAGCAAAACCTGTTTGTCCGGCGACATTATCGGTGAATATTTGTTCAAAAAACCGCTCAAAGTCGGCGACCGGGTTGTTTTCGCAGACATGGCTCAATACACGATCTGCAAAAATACCATGTTCAACGGTCTTAAATTACCGTCAATTGTTTCCTGCGACAGCGACACACCAGACGGCAATATCCAAGTCATTCGGGAATTTCATTACGAAGATTACAAAACGCGCTTGTCCTGATTGGATGACAATAAATGTAGCAGTTATGGAGTTTTTGTGAATTATTTTGATAATTGTTTCTGATTATTTCGGATTTTGTGGGGATGTTACATTTAAAAGAAAAACTCCCTCTGCCCCTGAAAGGGTCAAATATCATAGCGTCGGGCGTTGCCCCAATAATAATTTAGTTTTTAGTAGTGAGTTTTTAGCCGTTAGCGAAGGGGGCTTGCCCCCAAGTCAAACGGGCGATGCATCTTGTCGGTCGCAAGCGAACGTCGCTAACGAATCAACAATCAGAATTTTTTAAATTTTCAAAAAAATTCCAAAAAAAGAAACTTTCTATTGAAATTTAATTTTTTTCGTATAGACTTTGACGATATTGAACAAACGGATTGAACCGTGTTTCGTTTTTTTTCCTGCCATGTTGTATCATGTCGGGCGATTCGCGGTCATTTGAAGTTTGTGTCACATTTTTCACAAAGGAGAATTGCGATGAAAAATTCAATGTTAAACTGGGCAAGGACGGGTGGGGGGGGCAAGGTATAGTGGAGAGTTGAAAGTTGATAGTGGAGAGTTTTTATTTTTAAAAATTCGTTCCACTCGTTCTTCACCTCCTCTTCGTAACTTTCTGTTCGGCTTTACGCTGGTCGAACTTCTTGTGGTTATCGCGATTATCGGCGTGTTAATCGCACTCTTGTTACCTGCGGTTCAGGCGGCGCGCGAAGCGGCAAGACGGATGACGTGTACCGATCATCTGAAACAATTCGGAATTGCCGTACACAATTTCCACGACACGCGAAACGAATTACCGGTACTTGCGTTTTCGCCGATTGCATGGAAATATGCACAAGAAACCAATACAACGGGATTGACCGATAAAATGCAAATCTGGAACGGTAGTGCCGGAACCAGTGATTGGTGGCCTTGGCGGTTCAGTTATATCGCCCAACTGCTTCCGTTTATGGAACAACAATCACTCTATGACAATGTTCTTTACGGACTTTCCAAGAAAAATCCGACTTCTAATGCCGGTCAGTGGATGTCGAATACAAGTAATACCGTTCCTAATCCATATATTGTTCATCTTGCCGTTGCCATTTGTCCTTCCGATCCGAATGGTAAAACTCCGCAAGGACAGCATGGTCGTACCAGTTACCACTGCAATATCGGTGATATGAGTCATCAAGGTATGACCACTGCGTCTAACTACACCGAGTCAACAAAATATATGAATACACGGGGACCTTTTATTCTCGGTTATGGTCTTCTCCATTCGTTTGCTTCGGTCACTGATGGTCTTTCCAATACGATTTTTATTAGTGAATGTGGTATTTCCGATAACAATGGCGGTCCAGGGACTCCGATTCAAGGCGGAATCGCTCTGACTGCCAGTGGCGGTACTATCCCCATGTGGGAAGGTCAGAATCGTAACACTTGCCTTCAGACACGCGGTCCGAATGGGTTGGTTAATGCTGTTGACATTATTGGTGCTGCTGGCATGCGTGGAAGTGGTCGGCGTTGGTGCGACGGACAAACCGGTTTTACGGGATTCGTCGTTGCAGTGCCACCAAATGGACCTTCGTGCAGTCGGGAGACAAGCGATGTACAACAATCCGTTCATGCTGCCAATAGTTTTCATCCGGGCGGCGTCAATGTTTGTATGGGCGACGGAGCTGTTACATTTATCAACGACTCGATCAATGCGACAACCGCCGGAGCACCAACCACTTTCCCGGCTTACGGTTCCGGTAACGCTTCCTATTGGGGCGTTTGGGGAGCGTTGGGAACAATAGGTTGCGGCGAAACCGCCACTCTGGGAAATTAGCAAAAATTCGGAAGTGCCGCATTGTGACACTTCCGGTTTTTTCTTTTTGTTTCTTTCAATTCACTCTATTTTTGAACAATTATTTAACAATTATTTAACATGTTTAACTATCATTCGTTTTTTTGGGGATCGTTTTTTCTTTTGTGCTTGTTTTCCAACGGTTGCCAGCCGGCAGGCATAGCAGTCAATGCGGTAGAAGGTACGGTCACTCTTGACGGTCAACCGTTTGAAGATGTAACTGTAACGTTTATGCCGACAGGAAGCAACGGTGATATGGGATTCGCCGGAACCAACGCTCAAGGTCGCTATCAACTTTCGATGCTTGGCGCAAAACCACTGGCAGGAATTACCGAAGGTGAGTATAATGTCACATTTGATAAAACAGTTTCCGATGGTCCAAGACCAACCGAAACAGAATTAGCCGATCCGAATTTCGAACCTTCTGGAAAATACAACATGGACAAGACAAAACAACTTGTTCCAAAAAAATATCTGGACGCTTCAACATCCGGTTTTACGGTCAAAGTCGAAAAAGGAAAAAATGTTCACAATTTCGATCTCCTGTCAAAATAGTGAATCAATCACTGTCCGAACAAGATTAAAAAGATTCTAATAACTGATGTACTTTACCCCACAACAAATTGTTACATTTCGTAATACGGATTTTATAACAACCTTATTTCCAACCTGATTTTCTTACAAAAACAACCTTATTACCTTATTGGAATGCCTTAATAAGGGAATAAGGTTTTGCTCTTGGGGGGCATTGGTTGCTACTAAGGTTGTTTTGTTAGGAAAATCAGGTTGTAAATAGTTCCTGTTGATTTTACGTCAAATTCGATTATTATTGATACAATATTTTATAATTTATGTAATATATTTACTTGTCGCACTGTCATTTCCATAGGAAACGAGGAACGGCAATTTCGATGTCGATAAAAACGTAACACAACAAATTTACTCGCGTAACATGACAAAACTCCTTAAATTCTCGAAAATGACTGTACAAATTTAAATGCCCATTTTAAGGTTGAAATTGTTCCTCTGATTCTCGTTCGATATTTATATTACTTGCCATAACTTGATGTTGTCAAAGCGTTTAGAATTTGTATTGTTACAATATTGATTCCAAAACGTAAAATCAACAGGAACTAATTAAGCATAACCTTCGGCGGCTTGGAGCTCGTCGCATCGGCATGCAGACGAAGCGTCGCCTCCTATTCCTGAACACGTAATTGTAATCTTGCTATTTCCTGACAATACTCTGCCTCTTTTTGACAATGCTCTGCCTCACGCTTTTTCAGTGCCGCCAACTCGGCACGCAATCGCGCATTCTCCAACTCAACCGTCTGGAGACGCAAATCAATATCATTACTACTATCAAAATCACCATAAATAATTTTCATAAATGAATCATAACGAATTGGAGAAAAAAAAGAAAGAGCAATTTTTAAAATAGACAGTTACTTCATTTTTTGTGGACAGTTACAAAACATCGTTTACAAAGCATCGTTAAATTTTACCCGATTGCTTTTTTCGGTGATTCTTACAGCGAAAACTTGGGAAAAGTAAAGTAAAAAAGTAAAAGAAATTTGACTTCGATACAGCAAGTTGTATGTTTCAAGGTCAAGTTTCAGTCTTTAGGAAAGCATTGTCCTTAATTCCCCATCCCCCACCATGCCGTTTCAACCGGGAATTTTATTCTCCGCATCCTTATTGATTCTTTGTTTGGGAATCAATTTGACGTATTATCCCGAAGTTCGCGGAATGTTCCAAGAACCGAAGAAGGATGTTACAAAGAATGAAAACGCAGCGGTTGTTCCTGTTACGCCTTCGGAGCAACCGGCGTTGAAAAGTAACAAAACCGATCCGGTTCCTTCTTTTTCGCAAAACAAAGGAAATTCTCTTCAATCTTCTGTTTCAACGATTCCGGCAAAAACGTCAAAAGTTAATAAACCGATTCAACCTGATCCGTTGACGGAACAACCAGAAGAAAAACCTCCGCAAGTTCTTGGAGTGAAGCCGGTCATTCCCAAAATAGAACCGAAACCCGAAAAAGCAAAAATAAAAGAACCGGAAAAGAACGATATAAAACCGAAATCCTTAGAACCCAAACAGCCGGAACCGAAACAATTAGAGACAAAACAATCAGAACCGAAACAATCAGAACCGAAACAACCGAAACAGTTGGAACCGCAAAAACCGGAACCCAAGCAAGCGGCAATTCCTGCTCCGACTGTTTTACCTAATCCTAATCCTATTCCTTTTCCTTCATCGTCTTCGGAGAAAACATTTTCTTCGTGGGATGAGTTGGACGGGTTAAAAGACGGGTCAAATGATGAGTTAAAAGGTGGGTTAAAAGATGGGTTAAAAAAACCGATGCCATCGTTGGTTCCCAATTGGGATATTCCGAAAAAAACGGAAAATGTACCGCAACCTGAACTTCGCAAGGAAGAGAAACCCGTATTGAAAAACGGTTCGGAATCGGCTTTTTTACCGATTGTTCCTCCGTCGCTTGAAAAAGAATATTGGCAGTCGGACAACCAAGACAAAAATCAATTGGCGATGTTTGCTCCGCAAAAAACGATTCCGAAGTTGAATGAACCTGTTTTACAACCGAGCCAACCGACTTCGGCTTATGCCAATGCGTATCAAGAGCCGAAACCGGTTGTTTCCACACCGCAGGAAAAAAACCAGCCAATTGAAAAAACCAAACCAATTGAGAAAACCAAACCGATTGAGAAAAAACCACCGACATTCATTTGGGAAACAATCGATTCGGCAATGGAACGCCCGTTAATGTACGAAACGCCGTAATGGTCGCTTTTGTTTTTTAAGGTTTACGTGCAAATGAAAAGAGACTGTTACATAACGGCGGTTAATCGACGAAAATTCCGGTAGCGTACCAGACATTGTTGGAACCGAGTACCATGTCGTAACCGTAATACGCATGTTTTTTTCGGGCGGCAGACCAATGTCCTGAGGAATGCCGCCACGCCCGTACGCAACCGATTGCCGCCTCAAAAAGCCCTTCGTCAGTCCAACTCTGAGCGCAAATTTCCGAAACAGAACCTTGTTCCAATTCTCCGCTGATTCTGTTGCTTCGCGTTCCGAAATTCTGATGTCCTAAAACTCCCGTCTTTGCCTGATGAACAGAATGATCGGTTGCCTCTTTGGTAACAAACGGATGGAATGTTCCCATCGTACTCAACGGACGTTCAGGATGGATTCGGAGCGCGTAAATCAATGTCCGTTGTGTCAGCGTTCCGGGCGGCAGCGTCAAAAAAGTCTGAATCTGTTCCGTTGTCGGCGGTTTCGCCCGCAAAAACGGAAGAATACCAACAAGCTTTTCATAATGCGACGCCGTTTTGTTTTCATAATCAATCACCGCAAGTCCCGGAAGATGAGCCATCTCCTGAAACATCGGTAAGTCAAGAATCGGAACGCCCGGTTGACCTTCAACTGCCGAAGCCTGAACCGCATCAATCGGCAATTTCAACAAAATATAATTGTCAAGCAACGTAAGAACCTCCGACTTGGAAAGTAATCGTTGCTCAAATTCACGGCAAGCCGAAGCAATCGGAAGCGGTTTTTGCAGTTGCGGCATCACGTAAACAACCTGACGAATCTCATTGTTGCCAACTTTGACAAACCGCTCCTCCGTTGAACTCGGAATAGTCGGCGTGTCCGCAACAGCATAAAAATAAATGAAAAGATTTTTCGATTGTTCTTTCGCCTTTTTTGTTGCCGCTTCATAATTGGTTTCCCATGCAAGTTGATCCAACTCGTTCCACAATGTTTCTTCCGCCAAGATTAATGGAGAAAATGGAGAAAAGGAAAATCCCAATAAAAAAACAAAACTGAAAAGAATTATTGAGAAAATTCGCAGACTCCGACAACTCATTCCTGATAAAAATGAGTTCGTCTTACAACCTTTGTTAGAAATTTTCAGGAAGCCCGATTTACCACTTGGGTTCGATTTGTTATAATCGACAAAGTTTGTGTGGTTTACAATCACGATTTCCGTTCGACGAATGAAATTGATCATTCAAGTAATCCTCCTTCGGGTTTAAAATAGAACGACTTTGCGGATTATTCCGATTAGGTCGCTCAGATAGCTAACATTGGAAGGATTATATCGGCAATGTGACTCAATGCAACAAAACAAAGTCTCCTTTCTGTGTTTTTTTTCAAAATTTAACAATAGGTAAAAAAATTTTTTGAACCTACCTTTTGTAAACTATCCAGATCAACATTTTTTCCGTTTAACTGTCTTACAACGTTTCCAGTTTTAACGTTTTAACCTTTTAACGTTTTGGAAACGCTCTTTCCAATGACTCAAACCCCTATTATTATGATGCAAAAAAAATTTCGATTCCGATTTTCGATGGTGATGTTTCTGATGACGCTGTTCGTTGTTTCATTTTATTTTGAAATAGCGCAGGCAGCCCGAATCCGCCGGATTCCGCGACAACGGGGAATCGCCGAAACGGTTCGTTCTTCCTCGAAAGAATCAGCGAAGGAAACAACAAAAGAATTGTCGCTCTCACCGGAAGCGGCAAAAGAACAATTGAAAACGCTTTGCGAACAGGTTAAATCCGATTACAAAAAGATTGCGCCGGACGATTTGAAACGGAGCAAACAACGTCTGACCGATTCCGTTCAATCGCTGATTCGTGTGCTGAACCGCGACTCAGACCGGGAAGCCGCCGCAAAATGGAAAGAAGAATTTCAACTGGCGGAATTGTCGGCAACGCTTCAAAAATCGGAAAATCCTGATAAAACGTTGCTCGATCAGGTTTGGAACGCTCTTCATTCAAATAAGAAAGGCGTTCGCCGAGTTGTTTTCGACGATCTCCGCAAATCGCTTCGGCAATACCAATCGTTGGAACGTCTTCTTGCGGACAACAGTTATGAATCTCAATTGACCAACGTTTGCGATCATCTTCTCAATTACATTGAGACTTATTCCGGGAATCGCGATCCGCTCCATGCGGTGGCGTTGAGTGACGTGATGGTTTGGCTTGAGGACGTTGGTTTGGTCGAACCCCGGACATTGAAAATGGCTGACCTGATTCGTGTTGTGTTTTCCGGTGTCAATCTTCAGGTTCGGGTTGGCGCGGAGTTTGTGGGAGCGGGTTTCCGAAATGAAATCAACGAAGAACTCGAAATCAAAGAAGATATTCTGGGAACTCGCGTTGTCGGAACCGGAACTTTGAACGCAACAAGTTCGGCGGAATTGGTTCCGAGTCCAAAGAAGGCGGAAATCAAAGTTCTTGTGAATGCGATTCTGGAATCTGCCACTGTGGGTTATCATTCTCCGGTGACGGTCAATACGAACACGAAAGGAACCATGTTGGCGGAGAAGCGGATTCAATTGACGCCCGAAGCCTTTTTGACCACTCCGACCAAGACGCAGGCTGATTTGAAAGCCGCTATTTCCAATACCCGGATTAATGGAGGACCGTTGGTTCAAATGATTGCCAAGCAACAGATTCAGGATCAGCGGGCGTCGTCGCAAGCGGTTGCGAGACAACGTGCCGAAAAAAGAATGAATCTGCGGGTTGATGCCCGAATTGATCCGAAAATCGAAGAGTTGAACGAAACTTATCAAACGAAGATTCGTACGCCTCTTGTTCAGATTGGTCTTTTTCCTCGAATCTGGAATTTTTCCACGACAGCGGAAGCCATTGACTGGTCAATCCTGATTGGCGACCGGACGCAACCTTCAGCAATGAATCCGGCTCCGGTTTTGGAAAAACCTTATGGTTTGGCGGTTCAGGTGCATCAATCGGCGTTGAACAACGCGGCGGCGTTGGCGTTGTCCGGTCGGTTTCTGGATGAGGACGAATTTGTAAAAGACCTGCAAGAACGATTTCCAAAACTTCCGAAATTTTTGGAACGGAAGCAAGAGGAATCACCGGCTCAGGTTTCTTTTGTTGCCAAAGCACCGATTGATGTTTTGTTTGTTGACAACAAGATCAAGGTGGTGATTCGACTTGACGACATTAAGGTACTCAATAATTCCGACAAATCTTATACCATGACGATTCTTTACGGGGTTAAGGTTGAAAAGAAAAAGGACAAGGACGGTGTGGAGCGGGACGTTGTTGTTTTGGAGCAGACCGAAACGCCCCAAGCCTTTCCGAGTAACTATCAACCGGAAAGCGGTACGAAACTTTCCGCAATTCAAACAATGATTCGGTCTTATCTGATTCGGCGGCTTGAGGCGTTGCCCAAGCGGGTGGAGATGGAACCGTTGAAACCGGAAGGCGAATGGAAAGATACGGGCGTTCTTGTTCCGGTTTTTGCGTCGGCTGACAACGGTTGGTTGACTTTTGCCTTCGATTGGACAACAGAATAGTGGAAAGTAGGGAGTGGGGAGTGGAAAGTTGATTGTAAAGAAGAAAAACAAGAAAAACGGAGTCAACCGTTTCTTCATTTTCCTGATGATTTCGGATTTTGTGGGAGGTTTATATTGTGAATTTTATCAATGCCCTGAAAGGGCGAAATATCCTAGCGTAGGGCAACGCCCTACGAAAATTGATTTCAATGACTTCGCCCCAACGGGGCAATCATATCAAGACCAAATAGATTTGTTATTGTTATTATTGGGGCGTTGCCCCGAACGGTGTTTGTGAATCTATTTCGTATAGCGTTGCCCTACGCTAGGATATTTGCCCCTTTCAGGGTCAGATAAAACCAGAGGTTTCCTTTCAAATGCAAACCTCTCACAAAAGATGAAATGATCAATCCTTTTCTCTTCCTTCCTATTTTCCACTCTCAACTTTCGACTCTCCACACTCAACTAAAAATGGACATTTTGACGAGTTGTTTGTTTATTGGTGTTCTTTTGCTTCTGCTTGCGGCAACTGTTGCGATCAGGGCATTGCGTTGTTATGTTGATTTCGGGGTTGATCCGGCAATTTTGGACACATTTCGGACGCGGATACGGGCGTGGTGGTTACTTTTTGGGCTGCTTGCGGTTGCTTTTATTTGCGGACCGTTGGTGACAACTCTTTTTTTCTTCATTCTTTCGATTGTCATTCTTCGGGAATACATCACGCTAACCCCCAAAAGTCCGGCGGATCATCAAACGTTGTTTTGGATTTATGTTTTTTTTACGCCGTTGCAATTTATTATGGTTGGCATTAATCCTGAGTGGTTTATTTTGAAGACGGGATTAGCGCCGTATCAGGTTTTTTCGATTCTTTTGCCGGGTTATGTTTTTTTGGTTCTTCCCGGTTCGATGGCGGCGTCGGGTGATCCGAAGCGTTTCTTGGAACGTACCGCCAAGCTTCAACTTGGTTTAATGATTTGTGTTTATTCATTGAGTTATGCACCGGCGTTGCTGACGATTGATCTTCCGGCGTCGCCGGTTCCCGAAGAGATGCCGACGGCGGCAATTTTGGATCATGGTTTGGAAAACACGGTCATTGAAACGCTTCGTCCTGAGGTCTTGCCAAAACACAACACCCAGACGCAACCGGCTTTTTATCATCGGATTTTACCAATGTTGAGCGGCAGACATTTCCAACTTCTTTTCTTTTTTGTTCTTGTGGTTCAGTTGGGCGATGTTTTCCAATATCTTTGGTCTCATGCGTCGCGGCGTCATGTTGTTGCGCCGAAAATTAATTCAAATAAGACATGGGAAGGCGTTTTGGGCGGGGCGGTCACGACGGCTCTTTTGGGCGTTTCACTCTGGTATGTCACGCCGTTTCCCAAATGGTGGCAGGCTGGTTTGATTGCGTTGGTTTCTTCTTTAATGGGGTTCGCTGGCAATATGACGATGTCCGCTATTAAACGTGATCGCGGCGTCAGCGGTTACGGCACATTGATTCAGGGACACAGCGGTTTCCTAGACCGTATCGACTCACTCTGTTTTGCCGCGCCGGTTTTCTATCACCTCGCCTGGCTGTTCAGCCACTAAAAAATGGCAACGTCTTGACCTTTCATTCAATATGTCTGAACCTTGATTAAATTGATTGAGTTGATTGAGTTGATTTCTTGTTTAAAAATCAAACAAATCAACTCAATCAAACAAATCAATTTAATCAAAGTTCAAGACCATTGTATTTTCCGAAACTTGTGATAATATTGTTTCTGTTCGAGATGAAGCCCGCGAGTTCCTCCGTGACCCTTACGCTCGAATACCCGTTAGAAGATGTCGGCAAAACCGTCTGGTATCAGTTCCGGTGGGTCAACCTGAAAAATGATCCCTGAAAGTATTATCAGTGCGGTGATCGGCTAGGAAATTGAGTGAATAGTTGATAGTGAATAGTTTCGCAAGCGATATTCATTATCAAATGGTTTCAACAACGCATCGAACACCCGGAACAAATGGTTCATAGACTTGTTTCATTATTTTTGTTATTGTCAACAGATTTTACAGATTTTACAGATTCGTTTTTTATGAAAATCTGTATCATCTG
>JAISQH010000126.1 GCA_031274385.1 Planctomycetaceae bacterium
GCGACTTGTTGGCTTGCCAACGGGAAGATTTGTTAAGAATTTCAAATTTCGGTGAAAAAACGTTGGAAGAAGTTTATAAAGCCCTTGAAAAATTGGGATTTATTCGTGCCGATCGTCGCCCTCCAACAGCGAAATCGGCTTGAGGTGAACGGTGTTTGACAACTCGTCCGGTTTTCACGGTCATTCCATTCCAAATCACTCCGGCTCCGTTCGACCGGGACGAACGCCTCGATTGCCCCAACATCGTTGGGGCGAACCGATTTTTTTTTCCATCATTCTCATCACCGGACTCGTTGTCTTTTTCATTCAACTCTGGACATGGGCAATTCCGCAATTAACCTTTTATCAGGAATTTGTGCCGTCTCACGGTACGGTACTGGAAACAAGACTTGCGGAAACCACAATCGACTCAACGGTGCTTTTTCGACCTGAAGTCCTTTTGGAACATCAGGTTCAGGGAATTTTCTACCGTGTTTGGACGTTTGATTTGCGAACCTTGAAACCGAAGGAAGGATTTGTTGCGGATCGAAAGTTTGCGGAATCGGCATTGCTGCCATTCCAGCCCGGTCAGCCCGCCGAATGTTGGTATCGAACCGGTCATCCCGAAGAAGTGGTTGTTCTTTGGAAATATTCTGTTTGGGGTTGGTTTTTTTTGCTTCTTTCGTTTTCGTTGATTGTTTCGGGGCTTATTGGTTTTGTGCAATCTTTTCGGTTGGTTGTTGTTTCTGAGGAGCGTAAAGCGGCGATATTGGCAACGGCAGCCTCACCGCTTGGTTCCCTGACCGGTAACTTGCGGCGTTTTGATTGGGCAACCGTTCCCGATATTCGAATCATCAACGAAAGTCCCGGAACTCATTTAGCGTTCCGTTTGCCGCTGGGCAATCAACCGATTTTTCCGCTAGTCGGTTTAACGCTTTTTACGTTGGCGTGGTTTGTGATTGCCTGCGGGATCATGTTTCATTCTTTTATTTATCCAGAGGAAAACAGGTCGGATCAAATTATCGGAGTTGTGTTTCGCGGGTTGTTTTGCGGAGTCGGAATTATTCTTTTTGTTGGAGTGTTGCGGCGATTGTTTCAGGCGTTCCGTTTGGGACCGACCTTGCTCGAAATCTCGGATCATCCGCTGTATCCGGGTCGAAAATACCGCGTTTTGCTCCAACAATCCGGTATTTTGAGGTTTGATCGTCTTTCGGTTGAGATTGTTTGTGAAGAAGTGGCTCGGTTTCGGCAAGGGACGGACACGGTGACCAATCGCAAAGATGTTTTTCGGCAAACGATTTTCAGCCGGAGCGATTTTGAAACAACACCTGATTTACCGCTCCATGAGGAATTTTTCTTTCAACTTCCGATTGAGGCGATGCACTCATTTCGTTACGAAAATAATGAAATCCTTTGGAAAATGGACATTAACGCCCGGATTGCCGGCGGCACTGAAATTTGCCGTGAATGTCCGGTGGTGGTTCGTCCTGTTGTTTTGAACGATTTGACGTTGGAGGGAGGCGGATTATGAGTCTTATTGATAAAATCATTCCTTCCGGGCGGGTTGATTCTTCTTTGCCGGGAATTATTATTACGTTGGATGGTCGCGGCAGCCGGCTTTATCATCCCGGTGAAACGTTAGCGGGGAGTTATTGGTTTGATTCTGTTGGGGGCGACGATATTCAGGCGGTTGAGTGTTCTATTCTTTGGCACACGGAAGGAAAAGGCAGTGAGGACATGGGAGTTCACGCTTTTTGGCGGCACGCGGCTGATGCCGGAGACTGGATTGATCCGCGTCGGCCGGGGCGATTCCGTACGGTTTTGCCGCAAAGTCCGTTATCGTATCCGGGAATTTTGATTAAAATTTATTGGTCGGTACGTGTTCGGCTTTTTCTTTCGGATGGTCGGGAAGCGGTGGAAGATTTGGCGTTTCGGCTTGGCAACCTTCCCGATGTGCGAACCCTCAAGCCGGTCGATCTCTCATAATCAACCACAAAAACACGAACTGACACAAAATAAAGAAGATTTTGTAACTGTCTATTTTCATTTGTGCGCAAAGACGCAAAGAATCAAACGAACATCTTTGATAGTTAACCAAGTTTCACTGTCGAACAAAAAACAAAAAAAAGACAAAATTGATAAATTACGTCCCCAATTGACAAACTCCGAAATTGGGATAGAATCACAAAATTAGTATTGGTATTGCGTAAGCATATTGTCTGATACAAACAATTAGAGACACGCTGACCGTCAGGTTGGCAATAAAAAACTAGAGTTCGTCAGCAATTCATTAGCCGTTTAACCCATTCTTCATAAAGACGGGCAAAAACGGATTGGTTGACTTCATGGTCGAAACGGCGAAAGCCGAATGAAGGTTTGCCAAAAGCGAAGAAATGCAGCGATACTCCCGATAAGGGAGTGCCGTGCCTCCGCTATGGGAAATCTTCGGCGTTGAGATTTTGGAATAAATACGGCGCACCGCATTCGACCGCGGGAAGGTAACCTATCTAATGAACACGCCGCTCCCGTTTCTTGAGCGGTCTTGCTAAAAGCTCTGCAATCTCCTACAACAGAAAGGTTTTAGTAAAATGGCAAACATTAACGTAAAGTTTCTACACCCAACCGACGGAACCGATATGGAAGCCGAAGTCGATGACCAAATGACAGCACATGCCGTGATTAACGAATTACTGGCAAACAATTTTATTCCCAATAACCCTAACGGCGGCTATCAACTTTTTGTTAAAGGCGGGCGGGAAGTCAAGGACAACGGCAAACTGGCAGATAGCGGAGCAGTAGAGAGTTCAACAATCAGAGTTGTTCCGGCAACAGATGCAGGAATCAGAAGGGAACAATGGTGAAATTATGGCGACACCACAGGAAATCAGGCTGACGCGTTTGGAAAATGATTTTAAGCAGATGTCACGTCTGCAAGGAAACATTATATCTTGGAAACCTTTGCGCGGCATTGCTCCGTTTATTGAGGCATACGAGATAACAATTAACGTTCGCACTATTATTGGGGTTTCCGGTAGTAATAGTCCGCAATATCGGAATTCAAGCGTTGTAATACTTACAATACCATCGGATTATCCTAAATCGCCTCCGGTGGTTGTTATGCAAACTCAGCCGAAACCGTTTCATCCGAATTGGTTTGGCAACGGACGTTGGTGTTTCGGGACGTGGATTCCATCGGAAGGATTAGGCGATTATGTTGTCCGTATGGTAAAAACATTGCAATATGATACAGAAATTACTAACGAAAATAGCCCCGCAGACAGTGTTGCCAAAGATTGGTATGTACAAAACATACGGTCTTCGTTATTCCCGTGTGATACACAAACACTTCCTGACCCGACGAGTGCACTCAAAATCAAACGGCAAGGAGGACAAACACCGCCGTCCGGCGGCTTCCGAGTAACAAAAAGATAACCCCTGAAAGCAGGATAGAATAATGACGTTTATTGTTAAAAAAGTTACAAAGGCAGTTCCCCTTGAAAATAAACAGGAACTGCTGATTAACGATTACAAGAAACAGCAAAGCAGCGTGTGCGGGACATGTGCTGACGGCGAACACATTCTTTATTTCACTCCGAAATCGTTACAGCAACTGAATTCCCATATCCAATGGGGACAACGAACTTCGGCGAATATTATAGAACAGGGTGGAATTCTTGTAGGATGCGTTTCTACAGATGATAAAAATACACAGGGCATCAATTGTAAAATCATGGGAGTTGTCCATGCCATAATTTATGGAAAAGTTCACAAGGGAAATTCCTCTACATATCTTTCTATGACCACCGAAATTTGGGCAGAAATGTATCAACAATTTGACAGGGACTATGCAAACCAAGGCTTGAGTATTATCGGGTGGTATCATACTCATCCTAACAATTTAGATGTTTTTATGTCGGTAACTGATATCGACACACAAAAAAAGTTTTTCGTTAACGATTGGCAGTTTGCCGTTGTATTGAATCCACATAGAAAGATTTGGAAATCATTTTATGGAAAGAGTGCAATAGAATGCCGGAGTTATTTTCTCTACAACGATGAATTAAAGGGAACGGCTTTTGATTTGGACGTACCAGTTAGCATACCCAGCACAACGTGTCAACGTCCAAGCCTCCCATCTGATGTCCAAAATGTTTCGGCAGAAGAAACGATCAACGTGTCACCGGACGTTATTAAAACCGTATCTAAACTTATTAAGAGTAAAGATATTTTTATCAACCCAACAACTCAACCGGTAAAATTAGGGTTTGTTTATCAGAATGTTGTAATAAATACGACAAACCGAGCTGGTGAAAAATCTATAAATTGGATATATGGCAGTCCTTTGTTGTTTTATTTTTGGTATTCAGATAATTGTCCGCCGATAGTCGTTTCCAGTACGAATTATCAACTTACCCCGTGTCCCGGACAAGTAAAAATAATGTTTTTGTTTTCTGCCAACAGGGAAAACAATATCGAAAAATTACAGCGGCAGTATCCAGAATTTTCAGTTCTGGTTTGGGTTAATATCAATAATCTGAGAGATTATTATTGTTATGACTTGCGCAGCAAAATCCGTTAAATATGGAAAACAAATTTCGAATTATCCGAACAGGAAAGAGACAGCATAACCCCGACGTTGTGTTTATCATTAAAAACAGAACAGATAATACAATACCGGAAACATCTCGTTTTTCGGCAGGTAAAGTAGGTTCACCAAACAGATGTCCGCTTTGCGGAACAGAATCAAATGGTTGCAATACAACAATTAGTCAAGATAACGGGCGATGGTTGTGCAGTGTATGCGATAACCGATGGTGTACAAGTGAAACAGGTTAGTATTGGCAGTGGTAATCAACAATGTAAAGTTTATTTACCCAGCTGACGGAACTGAGATAGAAACCGAAATTTCCGTTTAATTTTACGAGAGCGAAATTTACTTATTCATTTCGAACAATGTCAACTTTTAGAATAAAGCCGAACAGACCGGATACGGAGAAGTTAAAGGTAGATGATATGAATCCTTTCGACCGGCAGGAGCGTATCGGTTGGTGGAACCAGGACAAGTTGCGTGAAGCAAAGGTTTTGGTTATCGGTGCCGGTGCAATCGGCAATGAAACGCTGAAGAATCTTGCAATGCTTGGTATCGGTAATATACTTCTTTGCGATATGGATACCATATCTGTTTCAAATTTGAGCCGGACAGTGCTGTTTCGCAAAGCAGATGCTGGCAAGAAAAAAGCGGAAACGGCAGCACAGCGGGTTAAAGAAATGTGTCTTGAAGAATCGAGCAGGGTAGATTTTTTTGACGGCGACATCGTGTGGGAACTCGGTACCGGAGTTTATCGGTATTTCGATATAGTCTTGGGTTGTTTGGATAATATCGAAACTCGTTTTGCAGTTAACAAAAACTGTCAACTTGTCGCCAAACCATTCATTGATGCAGGCATCAGTGAACTTGCTTGCTCTGTAAGTGTTTTTGGTATTAATGAAGGGGCTTGTTACCAATGTTTTGCAGATAAAGAACAGATGAACTCCGCCAGAAAAAGGTATTCTTGCGATAATTTTAAGAAACGTATGTTTGGTGAGCGAAGAATGTCGACTGTTCAGATTTCCTCGGCAATCGTTTCAGCATTACAGGTGCAGGAAGCGGTAAAAATTATCACAGGGAAACGGGCAGCAATCAGTAAAAAATTATTTTTCCAAGGAACTGTTAACGATTTTGATATTTTCGATTTGCAGAGGGAAGAAGATTGTCTTGCCCACGCTTCATACGATTCGATAATAGAAACGCCGTTAACCAATGCCGTAAAACTTCGCCGATTTCTGAATTTTGTTTCACAGGAAGACAAATCAGGAAAGGGGGCAGCATTAGATTTGCGGGGAGACAGGGACTTTCTGCGCAGTATCAAGTGTGCAACTTGCGGTAAACAAACATTCTTTTACAAGCCGGTGTTCCGTTTATTTGGCGATGAGGTTATTTGTTCGAACTGCAAAAAACAAGACGGCGAAAGGTTTGTTATTGGAGAATACGATTACATACCGGATTTTGACATGAATTGCGAGGACACACTGCTTGACCTAACCTTAGAACAGTTGGGTATTCCGAAACTGCATATCGTTACCGTGAGAGATACTGCGGGCGGATATAAACACTATGAGTTAAGCGGCGATGTAAAAAACGTTATGCCGAACATAAGTAATCAATAAATTTAATATGCCAGACGAATATACTCTTACCGCGTATGACCAATGGTTTTTTGATAAAGGATATCAAGACCCAATAACGCTAGAACCATTTCGGGGCGGTGATAATGTTGTTGTTTGTGCTGATTGTAAGATGCCTCATTTGGTAAGCAGTTGGGAATATAACGGCGGTTGTGCTTCACCTGTAAAACACACACGGACAATACCGTTTAACCGTTCCTTATTTGAAAGGAGAAGACTAAATGTAACTGACAGGATTCGGCAGGAATTACAGGAATGGTATTTTGGAAAAGAATTTTTTGACGCGTGGAAACGAATCTTTGATTTTAAAGGACGAAGTAGAAGAAAAGATTATGGAATGTTTCTCTTGTATTCGCTTATTGGTGGTTTTGCTATGCGCTTTTTCCTTATCATTTTTTTCGGAAATAACGAAGGAGTAAAGATCATTTACCTCATTATTCATCTCTTGGTATTTTTACCTCCGCAATACTCGCTGACTGTTCGTAGATTACATGATATTGGACATAGTGGATGGGGCATAATAATTTTTTTTATTCCGTTGATAAATTGTATGTTATCACTGTATCTTATGATACGCGGCGGACAACACGGCATAAACAGATGGGGAGCAAACCCCAAAGAAATTCATTGAATAAACCGTTTAATCGAAAGACAAAAATGTTCACAATTCGAACTATATCAAAAAGTAATGGTAAACCAGTGCAGTCGGCAGGAGTTCGGGTGTGTTTTGATGGACTGTTCAGCGGTATGACAAGCAATTGTTATACCGATTCAAATGGCGATGCTAATTTTAACAACGACCCCGGAACGGGAATTGTCTACGTCAACGGTACCGAGGTATATCGCGGACAAATTAGCGGGCGTATTAACGTCTATATTTAACTTGCATTCCTATAACTGCCCTTTCCAAGAAATTTAAACTAAAATTCCCTTTGTTTTCTGCGTTTTTCTCATTTTTTGGTCAATTTTGAGTTTTTTTGATCGTGTACAAAAATATATTTTATTCGAATATTAGACATTTTCTCTAACATTCCTTTTAGCAACTATTATATTATTTTTTGCCGCGTAAGCGGCTTGTTAAGGAAGTTAGAGAAAAAGTCTACTAAAAAACATGAATAATTAGAGAACTTGGTAGTAGGTATAGGTGAGGTTAAGAGAATAATGAATTTATAACAAATCCACCACTAATTTTTACTCACCCGATGTGGAGGAATTTTTTAATCCATAATCCATCTCTTGAACCATTTCTTGAACCATTGCTTGAGCCTTCGGTTAATCCGTTTTCGACAAAATTCTGGATTCCGGGAGAAATTCCGTATCAGTTTGGAGAAGAAGGATGGGATATTGACGTTCTGATCGGAAAAATGATGGTTCCGGCGATGACGGTTCCGGCAATGGCGGTTCCGGTGATGCAAATTGTCGGACAACACGGTTCCGGTAAGTCGACCCTGTTGCGGACAATTCAACAGCGTTTCGAGCAGCAACATCTCGCCACCCGCTTGGAAGTACTCAATGACCGCCAACAGACGTTGCCGCCGGATTTTCTGCCGCTCCGTCAAGATACAACACTTTATATGATCGATGGTTACGAACAACTCGCCTTTTTAGAACGGGTTCGGCTCCGGTTTCGGAATTGGCGTCGGACTGGCGGACTTTTGCTGACCACACATCAACCGGTATCAGGAATCCCGATTTTGTATCGGACAACTCCGCAATTTGAATTGTTCGTAAAACTCGTTCAACACTTGACAAAAACGCAGCCGGTTTCGTTCGGGACAACAGAATTGCGTGATATTTTTGATCGTGCCAGCGGCAATTTTCGCACCGCATTTTTCGAACTTTACGACATGGTTCAGGAAAAAAAAAGCGGGAACAAAAAAATGTCCCCGCAAGCATAAAATCGTAACCGAATTTCATGGTTATTCGGTTTTTTTATCATCTTCAGCCGGTTTCGCTTCTTCGGCTTTTTTCTTTGCCTCTTCATCTTGTTTGGCTTGCAACGTCTTGATTTGTTCAATTGTTCGTTTTTCTTGTTCTTCTTTTTCTTTTTTCGCCTTTTCGGCTTCGGCTTTGGCTTTTTCGGCTTCGCCTTTGGCTTTATCGGCGGCGGCTTTCATCTCTTTCGCCGCCTGAATTTGTTTCGCGGCTTCGGATTGAGAAGCCAGTGCTTCTTGCTTGGATTTTTCGGCTTCCTTCTTCGACTTTTCGGCTTCGGCTTTCACCTTGTCCAATTCCGCTTTTTGAACCTCAAGTTCTTTTTTTGCCTTAGCCAACGCTTCCAGATTGGCGTTGACTTCCGCCAGTTTGGCTTTGACTTCGGCATCTTTTTTCGAAACGGCTTCAAATTGGGCATCCGCCTCACTTTTTTGTTCCGCCGCATCTTTTTTCGCTTGAAGAGCAAGATGCATCTGGTATCGTGCTGACTTCATCGCTTTGGTTTCGATACCGAGCAAGCCAAGTAAACCACGCTGTTTAATGTATTGAGCCTTAGCAACATCAACAGCAGAAAGCGAAATAACAATCGCTACAAACAAAATAATCAATTTTTGCATAATCAATCTCCAAAATTCATGTTTAATTGACAGAATGATTTCAAAAGAAATCAAACCCTTTGCTCACATTGCTTTACGTTAAAATCAAAAATTTTATCAAGATTTATTTTTGATGTTGCAATGCATCTTTTTGTCTGAAAACAGGTCAACAAGCCTGTTTTATTATCGACAATATAGCAAAGATATACAATAAAGACAATAAGTCAGGTATAAAAAAGACAAATAAAATAAATAGAATAAAACAAAATTAACGATTATTCTGAAAGTTAGTAGCCAGTAGTCAGTAGTCAGTGAGTTTGGTTTTACTCACTGACTACTGCTACTGATTTTTGCTCTTGACACGTTGCCAAAGAATTTTTATAGTTCGTTGATTTAATAGCAAGAACGTTTGCGTAACCTGCTGTAATAAAATCAGATACAATTTTTTCACTTTGGGAAACGGTAACTGTTGAGAATAAAAAACATTCTTAATTAATTATAATTGATTGATTAATTTTGATTAAAAACATTGAAACGAGTGAGAAATGGCGACATCAAATTTTAAAATAATCAATTTTTCATTTTTTTTGTTAATTGTTTTCGTTTTTGCTGCTGTTTTTGGTTGCCAGTCGAATTTGGCGTTGAAGCGGATGCAGGCGAAGAATCCGCTGGCTAAAAATTCAGCGAAAACGCCGACGAAAATGGTGGACATGTGGAATACGTATGCGCAAACAACAACAGACGGCAAGGTGGTTCGCGGAATTGCCGGGCGGATTCATTTTTACAACGATCAAAAAAAGAAACAGTCGGTCAAAGTTGACGGAGATTTAACGGTTTTTGTTTTTGACGGAAACGAAAAAGACCCCGCTCACGCCAAGCCGTTGAAAGTTTATCAATTTAAGTCGGAGACACTTGACAAACATTATGCGTTTAAGAAACCGCTTGGTCATGGTTACGATTTTTTCTTGCCGTTCGATGAGATCGGCGGTGAGGAAAAGAATTTGTGTGTGATGACCCGATTTGACGACCGGTTGGAAAAGATATTAGTTCTTTCACAGCCGGTTGT
>JAISQH010000482.1 GCA_031274385.1 Planctomycetaceae bacterium
AATTGAAATTGCTCAACATCTTGCTAAAAAACACAATCATTGGCTCCAAAGTGTTGGAGCCAAATTTCTTCAGGAAAAAAACGGTAAAATTCCGTGGGTTCCAGATAACTGACTATTAACACTGATTGACTGTAAAAAATAAAATCACAGTCAATCTGTTAATCAGTTTAATCATAGTTCAGACCACCTTCTCTTACCTTCCTGTGAAAAAAACACAAAGGCTGGGTTACGCTGCTTTGCGTGTTCTGTAAGAATCGGAAAGGCGAATCGAACTTTGTTCGTCAATCAACTGATCAACACGAACATACAAAAGTGAATGACCAAGACATTTTCCATTGAGATCAAATATCTTCAACGTCTGATCCGAAGCAGACCAGACCGCCGTAAATTCTTTCGACGTAAAACGATAACCATAAAATGAATCACCAAGTAACAGAATCTGTTGACCCATCGCCCCTTCGGAAAAAAGACCGTATTGATGAGCCGCATGGCGAACCGATTGGAGAACATTGTCAATTTCCTGAACACCAGACATAATATCATACTCCACAGTTATTAGGATCGTAGCAAAAAAATCAATTCTACCAATTCTACTATCGTCACAAGAAGAAATGAGATTCTTCATTTTCTTTTCAAAAAATTCAAATTATCCAATTCTCATTTTCGATGATGGAAGTATAATATTTAAAATCACTTTTCGGAATACCAAAAAATAATACCGCAAACCAATTAAATTAGTTAATTAATCAAAACTACTTATTTAACGTATTTTGCGTTATTTTACAAACTACATTTTCAATGTTCGAGTTTTTTTTCGGTAAAAACACGCCGGTGCGGAAAAAACGGAAAATTTCGTCCGCGCTCAAACGGCGGCAACTAAACTTAGAATCACTGGAAAAACGCGAACTTCTTTCCGTTTCGCCGCTTACATTGCCGTATCGTGTTGAAACCGCGATTGATTGGTTTGAATCGTTCGACCGGAAAAATACGGACTCTGCGCAAATTGCAGAGTCTATTGTCACGGATTCCGGTAACGCGCTTGCCAATCAGTGGATTGTTCAACTGAATCAGGAAGCGTTGCAGACCGCAACATCCGTCGCATCGGTTGCCGAACATCTTGCGTCTTATGGAATTACGGTTTTGAGCGGTTTGGGAAGTCCCGGTCTTCTCCTGACCCAAATAGAACCCGCCGCCGAACAATCAGAAATCGAACAATCGGAAATGTTAGCCGATCTCGGTTGGTTTGATTTCTGGCAACCGAATTATGTCGTTGAAACAACAGGAGTTGCGCAAGAAATTTCTGATCCTGATGTTGATCGGCAATGGGCTTTCGATTCCATCAATATCGGAACGGCTTGGGAGATTTCGGACGGAACGGGAGTTGTTGTTGCGGTTCTCGACAGCGGCACAACCCTGACGCATCCCGATTTGCAGGACAACATTTGGATCAATACGGCAGAAATCGCCGGAGATGGATTGGATAATGACGGAAATGGTTTTATCGACGATGTTTATGGCTGGAACTTTGTTTCCGGCAACGCGAATGTTACGGACACCGATGGTCACGGAACGCATGTTGCCGGTATTATCGGTGCTGTTGCCGGTAACGGTCTTGGCGGTGCCGGTGCGGCTCCGGGTGTGCAGATTTTACCGGTTAAGGTTATTTCCGGCTCAACCGGTTCAACCGCTAACATCGTTTCGGCAATCAATTACCTGATTGGTTTGAAATCTTACGGTGTTAATCTGGCGGTTATGAACATGAGTTTGGGATATTATTCCGAAGACGCCGCAGTGGGGCGGGCAATTGAAGCCGCCGGAACCGCCGGAATCGTCGTTGTCGCCTCCGCCGGGAACAACGGAAGTAATAACGATACCAAATCTCATTATCCGTCAGGATATAATGATTTCGATAACCTGATTGCAGTTGCCTCGATTGACCCAAACGGTTTGTTGGCTGACAACAGCAATTACGGACGAACAACCGTTGATCTGGCTGCACCCGGCGTTTCGATTTACAGTACAACAAAAAATGGCGGTTACGGTTTGATGTCGGGAACCAGTATGGCTGCGCCGTTTGTTTCGGCGGCGGCGGCGATTCTTGCGGCGAGTGATTCGCAGTTGTCACCGGCAGAAATCAAAACACAAATTCTCAACGCAGCCGAACCATTGCCCAATCTCACCGGAAAAGTTGCAAGCGGAGGACGTCTGAATTTCGCCAATCTTTTCGTTTCAGAAGAACCTTCACTGCCTGATGCTCCGGCAAATCTTTCGATTTTAACGGTTACAAACGATACCGTTACACTGCAATGGCAGGACAATTCACGAAACGAAAACGAATTTGAATTACAATATTCCACCGATGACGGAAATATCTGGACATCTTATTCCAATAAACCTGTTGCCAATACAACACAAGTTTCTGTTTCGATTACTGCCGGAATGGTTCATCAGTTTCGGATTCGGGCGGTTAATGAAATCGGCAATTCCGATTGGTCGAATACCGTAACGATGCCGACCGAAAAACCGGTGAAACCGACAACGCCAACCGGTCTCAAAGCGGCAGTATCCGATTCACAACAAATGATTGTTTCGTGGAAAACGGTTGCGAACGCAACTGCCTATCGGTTGGAGCGTTCTCTTTCACCCAACGGCGGTTGGAGCGAAATTTATTCGGGAAGCGATGCCTCTTTTACGGACACCGGACTCAATTCAAGTACCAAATATTATTATCGGGTTTATGCCTTAAATTATTACGTTTTATCGGGGGCAAGTTCTGTTGTTTCGGAAACGACCAAAGCGGAAAAGCCTGTTGCGCCCTTGAATATTCGGGCTTCCGCAATCAACTCCGCTGCCATCCGAATTTCATGGGACACAGCGGTTCATGCAACAAATTACCGTGTCGAATTTTTCGATTCGGCGAAAAACCGTTGGACGGCAATCGGAACAACCGCATCAAATTCATTTCAGCACAGTAATCTCGCCAGTTCGACCAGTTATCAATACCGTGTCATTGCAATCAGTAAAGCAGGCGAATCACTTCCTTCGAATACGGTAACAGTTTCAACTCCGATTGCCATTCCAAAATCGCCAACCGGTTTGAGTGGAACCATTCTTGATTCGTCAACCATTGACTTAGTTTGGAAAGCCGTTGAGGGAGCTCAAACTTATCGTTTAGAATATTCCCTGACGGGAAAATCGGGTGATTGGCAGAAACTCGGTAGTTCCGTCATCACCGGAACCAGCGGAAAAGCAGTCAATCTTGCAGCCGGAATGAAACATTATTTCCGGGTTTTTGCCCTAAACGAAGCGGGTGAATCGTATGCGTCGAATGTTTTTAGTGTTACAACACCGGCTCTTGCGCCGGTTTCGGTTGTCACCGGTTTGACGCCTCAAGCGGTGAACGATACCAAAGTCAAAGTATTCTGGAACGCTGTTGAAAATGCAACACAATATATCGTCGAGCGTTCCACAAACGGAACCGTTTGGAAAAAAACGGCAACCGTTTCCGCTGTTTCGACGGAAGTTCTTCTTTCCGGTCATAAGGCGACGACTGTTTATTATTACCGTGTTACGGCAATAAGCAAAGCGGGAACGAGCGATCCTTCGCAATCGGTTATCGTAACAACACGGATCAAAACCCCGTCGGTTCCGCGAATGACTGTTTTGGGAAACGATTCGGTTAAGATTACATGGAATTTGGTAAAGGGAGCCTCCGGGTATCGGATTGAACGGTCTTTGGAAGATTCCATTCTCTGGGAATCCGTAACACAATCGGACGTCTCTGCCGATGTCAAAGAATGGATTGATACGAATTAGTCATCTTTTTTCGTCATA
>JAISQH010000637.1 GCA_031274385.1 Planctomycetaceae bacterium
TATTATGACAAAACTGGTCGAGCGGAATACGACCATTCCGACCGAAAAGAAACAGGTTTTCAGTACGGCAGATGACAACCAAACGGCTGTAACGATTAAAGTTTTTCAGGGCGAACGCGAAATGGCGGCTCATAACCGGCTTTTGGGGCAGTTCAATCTGGAAGGGATTCCGCCCGCGCCGCGCGGTGTGCCGCAAATCGAAGTGTCGTTTGATCTTGACGCGAACGGTATTTTGAATGTTTCTGCCAGAGATTTGGGTACGAAAAAAGAAACCAAAGTTCGTATTGAGCAATCATCAGGTCTTTCCAAAGACGAAATCGAAAAGATGCAGCGCGACGCGGAACTTCACGCCGACGAAGACAAGAAACGCAGGGAACTTGTTGAGGCGAAAAACAACGCCGAATCGTTGTGTTTCCAACTCGAAAAATTGCTCACGGAAAACGACGCGAATTTGAATCAAACAGACAAAGACGCGATCAATACCGCCATTGGCAAGACCCGTGAAGCGATTGCAACGGACGACTTGGCGAAGATCAAATCGGCAACGGAACAACTGGAACAGGCGTCCCATGCGATGAGCAAGGCGATGTACGAAGCCGCCGCCGCTGCCAACGCCGCAAAACACGGAGCGGAAACAGCGGAAGCCATGGGAGCCAATCCGCAGGCGAAAGGTGATGACGACGCGATTGATGCTGAATTTGAAGTCAAAAATTAAACAATGAAACAATGAAACGATTAATTAAAAAAATTAAAAAATTAATTAAATTAATTAATTAAAAAATTCGTTACGTTTCAAAAAATGACGGCTCAAACGGAGCCGTCATTTTTTTTGAATTTCAAACCTGTTTAACTGATAACGCTAAATACTTTTAACGCTAAATACTTTTAGTCACCGTTATTTGATGTTATTCGATTGGTACGAGCCGTACCGGACCAAGCAAACCGGAAGGTAACAAAGTGTCCTCTTTTTTCCAGAGGTTCCACATGCAAAATGTTTGGCGACCGCTTGGATCAGGTTTACCGTCCAATAACCATTGGGGAAAACTCTTGAGCGTTCCGTTTGGATTTCGATCACTGTTCGGCGGCAACAATTCGTCGCCGATTAATCGGTTACACCAAAGATTCGTAACGCGGATTTCCAATGAGTTTTCGTTGCCGAAATTGAGTAACTCCGTTACGTCCATTGATTTTTCCCGCGTCCACAAAACGCCGAGCGGTTTTCCGTTGACAAAAACTTCCGCCAATTCGTGAACGTTTCCGAGATCAAGTTCAACCCGTTGCCCGGCGGCAAGAAAATCTTTCGGCAAATTCAATGTCTTTCGATAAATTGCCGTTCCGCTGAAATATCGGATCGTTTCATCCGGCGAATCGCTCCATGAAATGAGTTTTTCAAACGTTATTTCTTTTGTTGTTTTTCCGTTTTGAAAATCAACCGACCATTCGCCGCCGATTTCCAACGGTTCACGAAGCGCAACGTTTTTCTCGATCTTTTTCCCTGAAGCCGTCCGCAATTCGTAACGTCCATTGTTACGGAAAACCAAGCCGGACTTTTTATCGGCGGCATTGATTTTGAAACGCAATGATTCGATATTTCGATTATCTTCGAAACGGATCATGGTTCCATCGGTTCCGCTCCATGTTTCGGTTTTGCCGTTCAATTCGTAATCGAAATTCAGCGTTTTTACAATCATCGGAGCCGGATCGAATTTTCGTGCAAGACGTGCAACACTGAAATCATTTTCACCGGCATCCAAAATTTTTTGCAACAAATCACGGACATCAATCGTTTTTGTTTCGTCGTTCGGCAATCCGTATTTCGCTTTAAGAATTTTGATTTTTGGGACATTGCCGTTGAGAAACGCCGTTTCGCCGTCTGTTGCGGAAACGGAATACGTTGTACCGCCAGCCTTGAAATCAATCCGTAACGTTTTCACAACACCGAATTTCGGATCGCCGACCGCTTGCGTAATTTTCGCAACCGGAATTTCTCTCAATCCGTCAGCAACGAGTTTTTGAACCGCCGCTGTCGCGTCTCGTGTTGCGTTCGGATCATCGGGAACGCCATAAGCGGCTTGCTCAATTTCGATTGTTGTGACCGGAAACGTCAAATCGGCAATAACCGTACCGTTATGAGATAACGCAACAACAGGGTCGTTTTTGTCTTGATGATTTTGACGCGAAAAAACAATAAATACCGATTGCGTTGGTTCCAACGGCAACAACAGAGACGTTTCGTTATGTTCCGTACGATAAACCGGAGCCGTGACAATTTTACCGGATTCGGGATACCAAAGTTCAGGATTTCCGACAGCGCGGCAAATGATTTGAGCCAGAATATTCTTTTCGTTCGGATTGGCAACGAAATAAAAATCAGCATCAGCGGAACGCCGATGAATTTGATTCAAACGCCGATTAGCGATAAAATCAGGTCGGATTCCTTTTTCGGCAAGAACAACTTCCGGCAATTTGCCCCAAACGATTTTACCGTTACCGAAACTTCGCTCCCCAACCGTTTCGGTGTTATCGCCCCAAAGTTCATCGGCAAGTTTTTGAATTTGCGTGTCGTTTTCAGGATAATTTGTCAGTCCCAAAGCAACTCGCGGTCGATGACCGATAACTGTTGCGCCGTTTTTAACCAATTCGATGATCTTCTTCAAAAGTTCCGGTGTCATTCGGTCACTGCGAGGAAGAACAAGGATTTCATAATTTGCGCCGCTTGGTAACATTAATTTGCCGTTCTGCACGGACATTTTGTACACCGCATCGGCGCCGCATTGATCCCACTGATAACCGTTACGCGGATGACCGGAAAAACTCTGCGGTGAATCTTCCGTTTCAACATAAACAATATCCGCAACGAAATCACCTTGACGCAACAGAAATTGGCAACGTGCCAAATATTCATGCCAAGCCGGCGTCAAGTTCCACCAAGTTTGTGTTCGTTCATAATGAACGCCCCAAGGTCCCATCATCAGACCGGGTTTCACATCATGCCAGGGTTGAAACGAATATCGATGAAATACGAAACGGTTAATTCCTTCGCTGAATGCGAGGTCTCCGAGAACTTTTATTGAGCCGGGATGTTCTTTCCAACGTTCCGAATTGTCGGCGGTGAACGCTTCGGCTCCGATGATTTTTTGTCCGTAAAGATGTCCTGACGAAGCCATACCGCGACAGCTATTGATGGCACCGCCTCCGATCCAGAATTCGCCCATCGGTTCGTCTGCGATGCCGCCGTATTGGAGATAATCGCACGGCGAACCGTACGCTTCGATGGACAGTTTCAAACCGTGTTGATTAGCCAGGCGTTTGAAAGTTCCGACGTAATTATCCAAACACGTTTCGGAAACCGTTCTGCGAAAATCCCACAAAAACCGGTCAGTTATTTCCGTTGAATCAATAATATATCCGACAAAAACCGGCAAGAATTTCCAAAGATCATATTTGCGACGATTTTGAAATTCGTCACGCATTTGGGGCGTCCAGTTTTGCGAACCGTTTTCCCAACTATCAATATGCGTTGCCATCAAGGTTTTTCCGGTTCCGGCAAGATTTTTGTTATCGGAAATCAGTTTGCCCATCTGCCCGTTGAAGGCTTCTTCGGAGGCTTTCACGGACAGTTTATCACATTCAAGACCGGTTCCGTTGGTTGGTGCGGGATGAACAACTTTTCCCTTGCTCGTGTGACCGATACGTAAAATCGTCCAGTTTCCGGCGGGAACATTCCAATCAAGAGAACCATCCTCCGCCATTTTTCCGGTTAAGTCGATCACGTCTTTTTGTGCAACAACGGCTTGTTGATCGGGCGTACTTCGGCGGTTGTTGTCGGGATTTACCGCTTTTTTCGCGGCGTTATCGTTTGGAGTCGGAAAAGCGAAAACGGCAATATCTTTGTAATAATTGTCACGTTTTGACGGAGTGGGAAGTGTGATTTTTTCCGGTTTGGGTTCGGTGAAATTAGTTTCCGACCAGGTGAGAACCTGCATTCCGTATTCCGGTGTGATCCATTTTCCGCCGCTGCCGTTCCAACCGGCATCGTTGTTCATATTCACTTCGATACCAAGCCGGTTTGCTTCGGTGATCATGTATTTGAAGAGTTCCCGCCATTTTTCGCTCAAAAAATCAACAGGACCAACCGGCGCACCTTGCCCGACTTCCATAATCAAAACGCCGCCGATTCCGACATTTGCCATTGCTTCGAGGTCGGCTTTAATTCCTTCGGCGGTGATATTGCCGTTGTTCCAGAACCAATAAACCCACGGGCGATTTTCTGTACCGGGTTTGGCAAACTCGTTTTTCAGTTGACCGGTTTCAGCCATTGCAGAAAGGGGCAACAAGATAATGAATACGGAAACAACCCAAAACCAAAAATTTTTTCGTAGCATGTTTTCCTCACAAGTTAAAAAAAGTAAAAAACAAATTGCAAACGGTGTTTGCAGACAATTGAAATATTTATTTAAAGTCGTTTTATTCTGTCACGGTAATACAACTGCGTTGCCATCGCTGACATGGGAAAACGACGCCAAAACCGGAAACACCGGAGTCGTAACGGAAATTCCTTTGACCGAGCCGTCACCGAAAAGGAATTGACACACGCCCGGATGGTAACTGCCAAAACCGTATTCCCGCAATGCGTCTCTCGTATCAATTTCATCTTTTGCATTCGCCAACGGAAGTGGGGTTCCGCTTCCGGTTAAAATGGAACCGCTTGTTGAGTTATAGTTATAGACGACAGAACGTACCATCGAAGCGGTTCGCCAACCGGTGAGGTGAGTTGCCAAATAAGAACAATCATCAGAGTATGTTGCGACCGAACCATTAACAGTATTGTTACATTTACCAAGCCGTCCGAACGGAATATGTTTTTCACCAATTATCAATTGGTTGCTGGTTCCATCTTGCCACCATGCGATAGTATCTCGTGGTTCCCATCGATACAACATACTTGTACCGCTTGTTAATAAAGCTTGTCGAAAAGGTCCGACATGCGTATCAAGAGTTCTGTTTTGTTGTGCCGCCGAAATTGCATTCGGAGCAACTTCCCACCAACCGACTATGGTTCCGGCGGGAACTAAGGTCGTGTTCAATAAACCATGATCGTACATAATCACGAGAGCATAATCAATCTGTGGTCCCGGTTCAACATACGGTGTTGCTGATTCCGTTGTTGCGAATGTGTCCGTAATTGCCGTACCGGAACCCCTTCGCGAAGGACAATGATAAATCGAAATGGAACCCAGTGCAGCCCGATCCGCATCATTTAACAAATCTCCGGCGGGCCATCCAGCCTGCCATGTTCCGGCACTGTTATTTCCTAACCACCATTCCGGCCATACAACCGTATCTTTATTGGGAAAGCATACTTTCGTATAAATCCCTTGTTGTTCGATATACGGCATAATAAACGCCCAAAATGTTGTTCGGTGTTCCCAAATACTAATGGGCGGCAACCCATTACGAGTATCATGGAAATTATGAACACCGATACCTTGTTGTTTGAAATTGTTGGAACATTGTATTCGTCTGGCGGCTTCTCGTGCTGCTTGTATTGCAGGCAAGAGCAGTGCGATTAAAACCCCGATAATCGCAATCACCACGAGAAGTTCTACCAACGTAAAACCAAATGGGAAGTAACGAGTGAGAATAGAAGAGTTGTGTTTAAAGAGCAGAAACTCTCTACCCACCTCTTTTAACTCTCTGTTACAGACTACCCCCCCCCCTGTTTAACATTTGAATTTTCTTTGTCATGGCTTTTTCCTTTCATCATAAAATGAAAAAATAAATAGTGTTCAAAGTAACACATTAACAAACAAGACAATCATTTTAATTGCCGGATTGAAAATTGCAATAGGACAAATTCCGCCAATCTTAGGACAAATTCCGTCACAACAGACGGACACAATAAATGTTTGCGTTTCAGCAATATTGATACGGGCAAGGCAGGTAGAATTGCCAGTCTCATTCCTTGTTGCTGATTTGTTGGCTTGGCAACGGTTCCGGCGGACGCAACCGGTTAAGGGAATCCAGCGGAATGTTACGCATCACAAAGAAAAGGCAAATCACCAACAAAAAAATTTTATAGAACAATAATTCGTGTTTGAACGAAACAGTTGAATTATTGTAAATTTCATAGATTCGCTTTCCGCCCACGAACAAAATAACAAGCAAAAAGGGTACAAGAAGCGGTTGGTAACGAAATGAAACCGAAAAGTGACCGTGCAACAAATAATACATTGCCCTAAGCGAACCGCAACCCGGACAGTATAACCCCGTTAAAACGTGAAACGGGCAACGCGGCATCAACCAACTGTCCGAAGGATGTTTCAGAAACAAAATGACCAATCCCGTAGCACAAAGTATTCCCGCAACAATAAAAAAACTGATTTCGCCACGATTTGTCATGATTCGGTTGTTTTGATGTAACGGTCTATTTTATTTTTTTAAGGTTTGCGCGCGGAGACGCAAAGAGGCGGAGGAACGTAACTGTCTATTTTGCATTTTGTAATCATCAACAACAAGCATAACGAGACTGGAGAACCCGACCTTATTTACAACCTGATTTCTTACAAAAACAACCTTAGTAGCAATTGACAATAAAAAAAGATCAACCTTATTACCTTATTAAAATGAAAAGAGAATACAACAACCAACAAAAACAATAAGGTAATAAGGTTATGTTCGTACGGGACATCTGCTACTAAGGTTGTTTTTGTAAGAAAAATAAGGTTAAAAATAAGGTTTATTGGTTG
>JAISQH010000079.1 GCA_031274385.1 Planctomycetaceae bacterium
TTTTTTACGGAATTGTTTTAATTCACCGTTCAAACCGAACACGTTAAAACCAATGATATTCTTCTTTGCGTCTTTGCGCGCAAACTTTAAAAAACAAAATAGACAGTTACGCCAGATTAATTGTTGAACGATTACCGAGTTTAGGAAACGCCCCGAAGGTGTCGTGGTAATAGTGTAACGCTAATCCCCATTGTTTCAGATTATTCGCACACTGCATTCGCCGAGCCGCTTCTCGTGCGGCTTGAACCGCTGGAAGTAACATCGCGATCAAAACACCAATAATCGCAATAACAACCAACAATTCAACAAGAGTGAACGCCCTTTTTGTTTTTACTGAATCATTATTTTTCATGACAATAAATCTCCGTTAACCGAACAATATTAACCGTCGGCAAAATGTCAAGGGAAAAATTCTACAATTTTTGTTTACAGGAAACACCGCTCAACTCTGCCAAAGCAAGAATCAAGGCTTGTGTTCCGTCTTTGGCGTGTCCTTTTGATTTTGCGGCAACGTAAAGTTGTTCCGCCAGAGCAAGTCCGGGAAGAGCAAGCCCCATACGCTGCGCCTCTTCCAAAACAATACCCAAGTCCTTGATAAAATGTTCAATCATAAATCCGGGCGCAAAATCGTCCTTGAGTATTCGCGGAGCAAGATTGGTAAGCGACCAACTTCCCGCCGCACCGCCGGAAACCGATTGCAAAACGTTTTCCATGTCCAGACCGCTGCGAAAACCGTACAAAATCGCTTCGCAAAGCCCGATCATATTTCCGGCAATTAACGTTTGATTTACCATTTTGGCATGTTGACCGTTGCCGCCCGAACCATGATAAACAACTGTTTTGCCCATCAGGTTCCAAAACGGAGCAAGCGATTCCGCTGTTTGTTGATCACCGCCAATCATAATCGATAACGTACCGTTTTTGGCTCCAAGATCGCCGCCGGAAACCGGAGCATCCAACGAAATAACGTTCTTTTTTCGACATTCCGTTTCAATTTCCTGTGCCAGACTCGGCGAACTCGTGGTCATGTCCACAATAATTCCGTACGGTTTCATTCCTTCGAGAACGCCCTTGTTGCCAAGAATCGTTTCACGAACATCCTGAGGAAATCCGACCATCAAAAACACAATGTCCGCGTGTTCCGCAACTTCTCTGGGCGAATTTCGCCAAACGGCTCCGGCGTTCAGTAATTCGGCGGCTTTACGCTGCGTCCTGTTGTACACATTCAAAGCATAACCCGCATCCAAAAGATGACGCGCCATACTGCTCCCCATTATTCCGGTACCAATCCAACCAAGTATTGTTGTCACTGTTAGTCCTTTGTCGCTATTTTCAGATATTTATTTTTCACTACAAAAATGATGGAAAAAACACGAAATGGGATCAGAATCCAAAATCGTCAAGTTTGACCTCCTGTTGTTTTTCGTTCGGATCGTAAGCCGGTTTCGCTTCGCCGTGTTTTTCAAGACCATCAATATAAATGGCACGAAAAGGACGAACCGGACAAACATGTTCGCAAGCACCGCAGCCGACACAGAGATCAGGATCAACTTCGGGTAACGTTAACGATTTTGCCGGATCGCCGTAAGGAACCATGTGAACCGCTCCCGTCGGGCAATGTTCCGCACAGGCACCGCAACTCGAACCCTGCATCTCAACAACACAATTTTCTTTTACAAAAATAACACGCCCGATTTGCAAACGATGTTTTTCTTCGATACTTTTAATCTGTAACGCCTGCGTCGGACAAACTTCGATACAAATGGTACAATCGTAATTACAAAATCCACGCTCAAATTTGACAACCGGTTGCAAAAATCCGACAAGTCCCAAGTCTATTGTCGATGGCGTAAGAATCCCTGCCGGACATTTGCTCACGCAAAGATGACATGCTGTACATTTTTTATGAAATCGTGTTCGTTCCTTCGCGCCCGGCGGAAGAATCGACTTTTGTTTTTTGTAACCGATACGACTGACGCCGGTTGGCAGAGACGGGTCTGGCAAAGGGCTTGACCGTGCCGTTCCAACCAAACCGGCAACAGACGGCAGAAAAAAGGAAAAAACCGACCACTGCAAAAAAGACCGTCGATGATTTTCCATTCGGGCAGAAACCGGCACAAACGCCGCCTGTTGTTGCGGCAACGGTTCCGGTTCTTCCGGTGTTACAGAAAGAAGCGGCAATGGCGGTGAATAAACAATCGCTCCTCGTTTGCATGTCGAAAGGCAGTTAAAACACGTAACACAACGCGATGAATCAATCCTTTTATTTTTGCTGTCAATACATTCGCCTTTGCACGATTTTTCACAAAGACCGCAGGAAACGCAATTGGTTTTAAGATTGATTTTGTAACGCGAATATCTTGAGACCAGTCCGAGCAAGGTGCCGACCGGACAAATTGTGTTGCAATAAAACCGACCAAAAAGAAACGACAAGACGCCGACAAGCAACAGCACCGATAACGCAAATAAAAAAACAGGAATATTGATATGATTTGAAACAAAATACAGCGAATCCGGCATGAACCGCGCAAGAATATTATGTCCGGCGAGATAAACCGGACGAAATAACCAAGTGGTAATGCGTCCGAAATGACTGTACGGATCAAGAACCGAAACGGCAGTCGGCAGGAAAAGAAGACCAAAAACGAAAATACCCAACAATCCGTAACGTGTTTTCGTCATTTCGGAACGGAATTTAAACCGAAACCGTTTGCCTCGTAACGATTTTGCCAATCGTGAAACAATATCCTGCAAGATTCCGAACGGACACATTACAGAACAATAAATGCGTCCAAACAGCAGCGTCATGACAGTCCAGAACACAAGGATTCCGATACCGGTTTGGAAAACCGTACTATAATCGCAAATCAGAATCGCCGGCGTGATCTGAAAATGGGCAATCAAATGCCATCTTCTCGGAATCGTTCCGGTAAAGTCAAGAAACAATGCCGAAATCGCTACAAAAACAATTGCAGCAACAATAACTCGTAACCATTTGAAGAAAAACATAGGTGTAGGGTAGGTTAATAAACAATACGGTCTATTTTAATTTACGAGCAAAAACGCAAGCATTAAAAACAAAACAGACCGTTACGTGGTGAAATAGGCGTGAAATGTTGTTGTCCGCTTATTTTTTGTTACCGATTGTTTGACCGGCGATGACTTCGTGTTGGGCGTTGAATTTCAGTAGTTTATGTACGGCGTCCTTGTCAATGCCCGTCCGTACCGCACAGGCAAGTCCCTTCGATGCACAAACCAAATACACATCCTGTGCGGCACAACCACAGGAAATATAGGCTCCGGTTCCTGTTTCTTTTGATTTGTCAACAACGTACAGAAAATTGACCGGCGCAACATAAACATAATCCTGTTTTCCGGCAATTGTTCGATGATCGCCTTTTACTTTTTCGAACAATTTATTGGCTTTGGCATCATAAAGATAAATGCCTTCCTTGAGAACAACATACACGAAAAGTTCTTGCTTGTTCAGTGGACTCGGAACAACACGGCGATCTTCACGATTGAAACCGTAAGCCGCCCAAAGTAAATCGGAAAGCGTTTGTAAATCAATCGGAGTTTCGGCTGGGTCTTTGATTGATTGCCGTTCGTTGATGGCGTCCAAAAGCGGCTTGCCACCGGAACGTTGCGGCGCCGGAAGTACAATATCCTGCGCCATCATTGAAAAGGAAAGACAGAAAAAAAGGGAAAGTGTTAAAAGTGTACGCATTGGTTTTCAAAGGTTAAAGGTGAATCAAAAATAGAAAACAAAAACATACTTGCCGATAATTCAGTTACATTTATACAAAAACCATCCCGAAGTTATCCGAAGTACAATTAACAGAACCCAAAGGGATCCTCTGACAGATTTTTTTTGTAACATCTGAATTGTTCCTTTGGTATTTTAAAAATAATACTTAAATAGTTGAGAGTTTTTTGTCAAGACATTTTATGTTTAATACCGTTTCTTGAATTACTTTTTGTCCGTAATAATTAAAAACTTCTCTCTTGTCGTCTTCTGTTCCGCGAGTAAATACCCGTTCCAATATCAAACTCTTATCAATATCAGGATCAAGTACGTTCACATCATAATCCCAAAATAAAAATTGTGACAATTTTGGCAGGATGTTCTCTTTCATCGTCATAAGGCTTGTTCCGTAACAAAAAAAATCAGAACAAGTTTATTGTTGTTGGTCAACAGATTTTACAGATTCGTTTTTATTAAAATCTGTTAAATCTGCATAATCTGTTGACAAAATATTTTGTTGTTATTGTCAACAGATTTTACAGATTAGTTTTTTATTAAAATCTGTTAAATCTGCGTAATCTGTTGACAGTAACATTAATAATGAAACAAGTCTATTATTCAGGAATACACACCAACAACCCTGCCAACTCTTTATCAGTTAGGGATTCCTTTTCCGATTTATCGTATATGGTGAGTAAATAAACCGTAGAATTTTTGACTACAAAGTTGGTAATAATACGTCCACCACCCGATTTGCCTTTTCCTTTTGATGCAATAGCGATACGAATTTTAAAGCAGTTGTTGCCCAATGGAGTACCTGATTCGGGATTCTCCGCAAGTTTTTTGGACAAATCACGAAGTTCGTTTTTGAGCGACGCATACTTCTTTACCAATCTTTTTGCCTGCCGCTCGAACACTTCAAGAGATTTTACACTATAACTCATCCAAAAATTCTTCTACGTTACGAGGTTCTTTTTTGCCAGCCCTGATCAATTGCATTTCTTCAACGGCTTCTCTTATTTCCGACATCAGTCCCGCCTTACTATCGGTAAGTGTCTTTGCTTTCACGTAAGAGATGCGGCTCAGCATGTCCATTAGCGAAGGCACTTTTGCATCAGGTATGTCCAACAATATTTTCATCGTTCTTAAATTTAAAATTTAGTCAAATAAAATACAGGGGGTTATTGTTGTTATTGTCAACAGATTTTACAGATTAGTTTTTTATTAAAATCTGTTAAATCTGCATAATCTGTTGACAAAATATTATTCACTTCATTTATATATTGTCTTTAACTTTGATGAAGCAGATAATTGTCTGAACTTTGATTAAACTGATTTAGTGATTAACTATGATAAATGTCTTTAACTTTGATTGCAACTGATTGAATTGATTTAGCGGAAAATCATAGTCAATCATTAAATCAACTTAATCATAGTTCAGACATTTTCCGACCTTTTTAAAATTCCTTCCAACTGTAACAGTTGTACTTTTTTATCAATTCCTCCCGCGTATCCTGTAAGATTGCCATTAACCAATGGCACGGTGACAGGGAATTATAATTGATATTGGATTGGCTGGCGGCAATTTGTGAAGTTGGCAACGGAAAAATAGGGATCATCAACTTTTCCCTTCACAGTACCCCCTAGGGGAATCGAACCCCTGTTACTGGACTGAGAATCCGGTGTCCTAGGCCACTAGACGAAGGGGGCAACTATTCTTT
>JAISQH010000253.1 GCA_031274385.1 Planctomycetaceae bacterium
ACAAAAAATGAAATCATCAGGAAATTCGCAAAACCACAATGAATCCGATTCGTTGTGTCTTTGCGCACAAATGAAAATGGACAGAATCAAACGGACATCATCTTTATAAAATCAAGTTGAGAACTTTGAATTTTGCCGTTTGACGGTGTTTTTCCCTTGCGAAATGGAAAAAATACAATAAGATAATGAAAAGCAGGAGTGAATCAATCAATTATTGATCGTATTTCTTCTTGTATTGATTTGTTTTTCTCCATTGGTTTTCATTTTTCACTCTTCACAATTACGATGAGTTCTCAAGAAACCCTCGACCAAACGCTCATTGAGCAAACCAAAACTCAGATTCGAACGATTGTTAATGAGATTACGCAACTTTCGAAACTCGATATGAGTCCTGACGAGTATCACGGGGAGTTTCTGCATCGGGTTGTTTCGGCAATGGGGGCGGTTGGCGGTGCGCTTTGGACATTTGAAGAAGGAACGTTGACGCTCGCTTATCAGGTCAACGTGAAAGAACTCGGTATTCAGGAAGAATCCAGCCAAAAACATGCCCGGCTTCTCTATCGGATGTTGCACGGTCCCGAAACCGGAACTCTTGTTCCACCCCACGCCGGCGTCGAAGGTGAAGAAGAATCCGGTAATCCAACCGATTGGCTCCTCGTTTTTTGTCCGATCCGAACCGAACTCGAAGTGGTCGGACTCGTCGAAATCATTCAACGACCCGATACCAATGCAACAACACAACGAGGTTTTCTGCGTTTTCTGACTCAAGTCTGCGTTCTGGCAACAGATTATTACAAGAACCGGCAACTTCGTAACTTCGGCGAACGTCAAAATCTTTGGACTCTTCTCGAAGATTTTACCCGAACCATTCATCGGAGCCTCGATGTTCCGACAACAACTTACACCATTGCCAATGAAGGACGGCGTTTGATTGAATGTGATCGGGTCAGTATTGCGTTGCGCCGCGGCGGACAGTGTAAAATTGTCGCAGTGAGCGGTCAGGATGTTGTTGACAAACGGGCAACAACCGTTCGCTTGCTCGGCAAACTCGCCACCTCCGTCGTCAAGGCTGGAGAACCCATCTGGTACACCGGCGATACGTCGGATTTTGCCCCCCAAGTTGAAAAAGCAGTTGAAAATTACGTCGATGAAGCCCACACGAAAATGATTGCCGTCTTTCCGCTTTTCCGAAAAACAAAAACAGAAAACGAAGAAGAAAACGACTCGACTCGCCGAAATAAACCGGAACCGCCATTCGGAGCGATTTTGGTTGAACAAATCGAGGATAGCCGAATACCCGAACGAATGAGAAAACGGGTTGAAATTGTTGCCGAACACGCTTGCTCCGCTTTGGGCAACGCGCTGGAACATCACAGTATTTTTCTAATGCCGCTCTGGAAACTGATCGGAAAATCAAAACTCTTGTTCACCGCAAGAATGTTGCCCAGAACGTTTCTTATTTCGGCATTGATTTTGGGGGTGATTGGAGTTTTGGTCTTTTTGCCGTATCCGTTTCAGATGCACTGCAACGGCACTCTGGAACCAACCCGGCGTCAGAAAATTTATTCGCCGTTGGATGCGGAGGTTAAGGAACTTTTTGTCGATCACAACATGAAAGTCAGAGGACCTTTTACCGGTGAAGACGGCGTGTCGTATCGCGGAACAACGCTTCTCGAACTCCGAAGTTCGGAACTCGATGCAACCGGTATTCAACTGTTCGGGGAACAACAGGCAATTATAGAAAAAATCGCCGAATTGCAACGAAAACAGCAAGATCAAGATAAACGGTTGAGTGATTATGAGAAGACGGAGTTGGTTGGTCAAATGGAACAGGAGAAAACCCGTCTTGCAACAGTTGAAGCCAAATTAGAGATTTACGAACGCCGTCAAAAACCGGATTTATTTATTACGTCTCCGATGGACGGAGTTGTTGTTTCATGGGATGTGAAGCAACGGCTTACCGAAAAGCGTCCGATCAGCCGGATGCAATACGTGATGGAGATTGCCGATCTTGAGGGTTCCTGGCAACTGGAATTGGCAATGCCGGAAAAATTCATGGGACATATTGCCGAGTTCAAAAAACAGATTGAGGAAAAAGACCCAAACGCGCGATTGCGGGTTGAGTTTGTTCTGGCAACGGAACCGGCGGTGAAGTATTACGGCACGGTAACCGAAATTCATGATCGGGCGGAAGTCCGAACCGATACAGGCAGTGCCGGCTCCGCATCGAGTCATTTGAACACGGTTTTAATCAAGGTTGCGCTTGACGATCAGGAATCGCTCCCAACGGAGTTGCGTCCCGGCGCGGAATGTAGCGCCCGAATCAACTGCGGAAAAAAACCGCTCGGATACGTCCTCTTTCACGAAGCAATCGCCTTCGTCCAAAAAAATATCGTGTTCCGATGGTTTTAATTTAATACCGGCAACAATTCATGGACGTTTTTTATAAACCACCAATCACGACAATGAGCGAAGCAAAACAGAGTTTGGAAGACCGGGAGTTTCAGTTTGAACTTGGCAAACGATTGGCAAAACAACACGGGGAACAATGGATTCAAGAATCTTTGGATCGCCGGTTGAAGGAAGAATCCGAAACAATTACAATTCCTATTTCAGGAAAAGAACGAAAAATACTCGAACAGGAAAGCCGTAAAAAAGGTTTACCGATTACTGAAATTTTACGTCAAAAGATTTGGTACGAATCGAATGAATCGGAACTCGACCGCCGACTTGTTGCCGTCGAAAATGAAATTGCCCTGCTCAAACGTCAATAAAAATAAAATAGATTTATTCAATGGAGGGTAACTTTAATGGATGTCAAAAAAATTCTCGACGAACAGGGTATCGATATTAATATCGGTCAATACGTTGTTTTTGACGATGACAATTCCTTTTTGGCGCAGACGGATACGGTGGATGAAGCGTTTCGTATTGCCGACACGCACCATGTTAAATGTCCCGCATTGGTCAACCTTGATGAATTCAGGAATCTCGATTATGTTTTCTAAACCGGTCATTTATCCGTTTAGCGAAGAAAGACCGATTGTTTGGATTCTTTTAGAAAATCCGCAATCGGCAGGAATTCATCCCTTACGATTAAAAGCATTGGTCGATTCGGGAGCATCGCGGACATTGATTCCTTATACATATTGTACGCGATTAGGTTATGATTTTGAAAAGGGACAGTATGCAGGAAATGCGTCTGGTGTTGGAGGAGGTGTTGTTAGAACTTTTTCTCATACGACTCGTATTACATTACTCGATGCCCAAAATACCGCCGATATTGTTGCATTTCCTTCTTTCGAATTGCAGGCAAGTTACATCGAACAGAATTTACCGTTTATTTTATTTGGTCAACGTGATTTCCTCAAACGATTCCGTTACACTCAGCACGGTCAAAACGAATGGTTTTCGCTGGAACCAATTCAATAACCCATTTAGCCGGGCGTTTTAGACGCCATGATTACCATGTCCACTCTAACTATTACATTACCGGATTCGTTGCGTGAATTTGTAACCGAACAAGTTACGAAGTTGGGATTTGCGCAACCGGAGGACTACATCGAAAAACTCCTCGAAGAAGAACAAAAAAACCAACTCTGGGC
>JAISQH010000361.1 GCA_031274385.1 Planctomycetaceae bacterium
AAAATCTTCCTTGAGTAAAATAATAATGAACACCGTCAAAAACAGAACAAGTTAAAACCAACCTTGAATTTCTTTGCGTCTTTGCGCGCAATCCTTAAAAAATAAAAGAGACAGTTACCAATTATATTTTTCGTGAAATTTCGTGTGTTTCGTGGTTAGTCTCGGTTTTTAGAACTTCCTAGAATCAAAACCTTTGTGTTCTTTGCGCCTTTGTGCGAAACATTAAAAAACAAAAGAGACCGTTACAAACACAAAACCAATCCCAATACCGAATATTATTTCCGAACAAATAATCTCCTGCTTATTTGTTCGAAAATCATTTCATTTACGAACGAAAAAGAGGTTGACGAGCAGCAGTCCTCCGAACACGGCGGCTATTCCGAGAAAATTCTGACCAACCAGATGAAAAATGAAGGCACTCCAACGCCGTTCCGACAAAAATTGTTGGTTTTCGTAGGCAAAAGCGGAGAAGGTTGTAAAACCGCCTAAAAGTCCCGTTAAAAGAATCGCCCGCCACTCCGTCGAAAGAGAACCGCAGGAAATTAACCCCAATACAATTCCGAACAGAAAACAACCAAACAGGTTGACCAGATACGTTCCCCAAGGATACGATGTACCAAAAATAAAGGCGGTGCCAAGAGTGACTCCGTATCGGGCAAGTGTCCCAATCGCTCCGGCAAAACCAATTCCCAGTAAATGGTAAAACGTGTTCATTTTGTAATTATCTATTTTGTTTTTCAAGTTTGCGCACAAAGGCACGAAGAACACAAAGAGGATATTTTAGTTTTGTCAACAGATTTTACAGATTTAACAGATTCGTTTTTTATAAAAATCGGTTCAATCTGCGTCATCTGTTGACAATAATGGAACAAGTCTATTTATTGTTCGTTGCGAATAAAGACATAAAAGACGCAAGGAATATCGATCCGTTTAGAATCAAAACCTTCGTGTTCTTTGCGCCTTTGTGCGAAACATTAAAAAATAAAATAGACGGTTACGTGTTCATTGTCCTAATTTGATAACAATTTTTTGTTCCGCACCACCGGGTAAAACAACATCCAACGTGATGCCGTTGGAAAGATCACTCTCATTTCTCGCAGCAACATAAGCACTTCGCGTCGGAACATTTTTACCATCGACTTTCGTAATCAACATTCCGATATTAACGCCCGCTTTTTCAGCACGACCACCGGGAATCGTTGCCAAAACAACCAAGCCCTGTCTTCCACTCAGTTTGAGGCGAGCAAGAATCGGCTCCGTCGCCTGAACAAGAAGCAAACTCAACGTGTTGTCAACATAAGACTGGACAGAATCGCCCAACACAGAACCAATAAGCCCGGCTGTCGGAGGCATCGGTTTCATCTCAACAACAATCTTGTATCGTTTACCGCCCCGAATAAAAATGATTTCATGATCCTCACCCAGTTTTGCACGCTCCGTCAACCGTTGAAGTTGATAAACCGCATTCACCGGTTGACCGTCAAACGAAAGAATCACATCGTCTTCTTTGAGTGCTTCTTCCGCCGGAGAATTTTGGAGCGGATATTCAACAAGAACTCCGGTTCGCTGTTTGAGTTCCAGACGCCGGATGTCCCAAAGAGTAAGCGGTTTCGTCACCACTCCAAGCCACGCTCGTTCGACTTTGCCCTTAGCAATAATTTGTTTCGCCACCCACTGGGCGTTGTTCGACGGTAACGCAAAACCAATTCCCTGATTGGTTCCGGTTCGGGAAAGAATTGCCGTGTTAATTCCGATAATTTCGCCCTTCAAATTAATGAGAGGACCGCCGGAATTACCCGGATTGATTGCCGCGTCGGTTTGCAGAAACTCTGTCCGCTGAACCTGTTGGAGCAACCTGCCTTTGGCACTGATGATTCCGGCACTCACTGTCGAATCAAGTTCAAACGGATTCCCAATCGCTAACACCCAATCGCCAATCTCCATCGCGTCACTGTCACCAAAAACAGCGTAAGGTAATTCATCCGTCTCAGCAACATCAAGCCAAATAACCGCAAGATCGGTTTCAGGGTCATGCCGGTATTTTTTGGCGTAATATTTTCGACCGTCCGGCAATTCAACTTCGATTTCCCGTGCGCGGGCAATGACATGGTTGTTGGTCAGAACAATTCCTTTCGAATCAATCAGAATACCGGTGCCGGAACTGTCACCCGGATTACGGCGACCGGGCAAAGTTCTCAATGCAGGAATTTGAATCTGCATCGCTTCGCGGTCTTCCGTCGTCTGTAAATGGGAAATAATCTTGACCGCAGCCGGAATCACCCGCTCCGAAGCATTGCGAAACGCAGCAGAAAGCTCCGACGCCCGTTGTTGCACTCCGTCAGCCGGTACAGATTGCGCCGCGTTTTCCTGACCCAAAGTAAAAGGAACTAAAAATAATAGCAGAATAAAATGAAATGAAATTGCTTTAAGGCTCATTGATTTCTCTTTTCACTAAAATTAACCTTGTGATCGACAACGATTCTTACCATTCCGTTTTTGGAGTTTCAATTGAACGGTAAAGTCATAGACTTGTTCCATTATATTGTTATTATTGTCAACAGATTTTACAGATTCGTTTTTTATGAAAATCTGTTAAATCTGTAAAATCTGTTGACAAAACTAAAATATCCTCTTTGTGTTCTTCGTGCCTTTGTGCGCAAACTTGAAAAACAAAATAGACAGTTACGATAAAAACCTTCTTTCACTTCTTTCTTCCTGTAAAAAAATAGACCGTTCACGCCTTCTTACTCACGTTTATTGACATAAACTGACGCCAGAACACCAATCGCCATCACAACAACAATAACGCCAAGCGAAACCCATGTCATGATATCTTCGATCTGAAAATGGTGAATCACATCAATACAGAGCAACTTGACACCGACATACGCCAGAATAACAGATAAACTAACTTGCAAATACCGGAACTTGGCAATCATTGCCGCCATAACAAAATAAAGCGAACGCAAACCAAGAATCGCAAAAACATTGGAAGTGAACACAATAAACGGGTCTTGCGTGATGGCGAAGATTGCCGGAATGGAATCAATTGCAAAGATCAGGTCGTTGCTTTCGACAACCAGCAAAACCAGCAGCATTGGCGTACAAGACCATGAATAACCGGATGTTCCCGACTCTTGAGACGGTTCTTTGGGAACTTTGACGAAAAAATGTTCGGCGTGGTAATCCGGTGTAACACGAAAAAAACGTTGTGCGAGTTTGACGAGCGGATTTTTTTCCGGGTGAACTTCTTCTTCCTTGTGAAATAACATCTTAACCGCCGTAACAAGAAGCAACGCCCCAAAAAAGTACAGAATCGGGGAGAAAAAATGAATCAAAGCAACACCAAGCAAAATCATGACGCCGCGCAACAAAAGCGCACCGAAAATTCCCCAAAACAAGACCCGGTGTTGGTAAAGGCGCGGAACACCGAAAAACGAAAAAACCATACCGATAACGAAAATATTATCAAGACTGAGCGATTTTTCGATGAGATAGCCGGTGAAAAACATTTTTGCCGCCGTTGCCCCGCCGAGAATTGACTCTCCGTGTTCTCCAAGACCGACACCGAGCAGATGTTTTTCATACAGAAAATAGATTCCGACATTGAAAATCAAAGCAAGGACAACCCAAAAACAAGTCCAACCCAGTGATTCCCGAATACCGGGAACATGCGCCTTCCTGTGAAAAACCCCCAAGTCAAGCAACAAAAGAAAGATCACCAACCCAATAAATCCAAACCAAAGCCAAAGAATACTCATTTGTTTAATAATTTTTTTAATTAATTGTTTTAATTAATCGTTTAATTAATCGTTTAATTAATCTATACTTCCGGCGGTCATAAAAATGACGTTAGGCGTTAGCGACGGTCGCTTGCGACCGACGAGATGGGCGACTTGCTGTCAAAAATAACCGATTACTTCGGGGGCAAGCCCCCGTCGCTAACGCCTTCCTGCCTCAAGCCTTCCCGCCTCTACAGGGTAAAAACATACATTTATGACCGCCGAAAGTATAAAATAAAAATAATAAGGACAACATTAGTTAATTGTACAACTCAACCATTGTTGTGTTGTCAGCATTATTTTTGCAACGCGATTAATTCGCGGTGAAATTGTTCCCGTTTTTCCATTTCGCGGTGATATTGTTCGATTTTGTCATTGAGGAATTGACGTATTTGAATTTTCTAAATGATCTGATTTTATTCAAAACGTGCCAATTGATCCCGGAACGACATTTCCTTTGCCCAAAAGGGTATCTGATTTCATGAAAAAATCAAGTGTTTTCACGGTCAAAGGTTATCCTTTTGTTGAAAAGATGCCAATTTTTGCCAAAAAAGGGTGCTCGTTTACTGAAAACGGGCGTCTGAATTGGGAATTCGTATGCCCGAAATCGGTCATTCGGACATACGAATTCGGTAAACGGGCGGTAAATTTTCTGATTATTTCGGATTTTATCTACCCTGAAAGGAAACATATCCGTACCCCCTAAACGCAATTTCTCATTTTGATATTTTTATAAGTCGTTAAATATAAAAGACTTATATTAAAATCTTGCGTTGTCTGATTTGCAGTTTCAAAACAGTTACGCCCAAAAGCGTTACGGGAGTTCTGATTACAGCAATTATTGAACCGCAATACGGGTTTTGTTGGAACTTTATAGCGGAATGAGTATTGAGAATTTCGGAATACAAACGATGCTTGGTAACTGTCTCTTTTGTTTTTTAATGTTTCGCACCAAGGCGCAAAGAACACGAAGGTTTTGATTCTAAACGGATCGATTTTCTTTGTGTCTTTTATGTCTTTATTCGCAACGAAAAATAAATAGACTTGTTCCATTATTGCCAACAGATGACGCAGATGGAACAGATTTTTATAAAAAACGAATCTGTAAAATCTGTATCAATCTGTTGACAAAATTAAAAGATACTCTTTGTGTTCTTCGTGTCTTTGTGCGCAAACTTGAAAAACAAAAGAGACAGTTACGTGGGAACGTATCAATCAACTTTTAGGTATCAAAATGAAACACGAAGACAAGATCAATCCGGATCATATTCGTACCGATACTACTGTGACGGAAAGTAATATCCATTATCCGACAGACTCCAGTCTTCTTTGGGACAGTTATCGTACACTTGATCGCCTGATCGGTCATG
>JAISQH010000368.1 GCA_031274385.1 Planctomycetaceae bacterium
AATGACCGATCAGGAACGCCCTAATTTCAGTATTGATCGTTTGGAACTTGTTGACGGAATCCATGCTGCGGAGGTTGATCTTCTGCTTGATGTCAAAATAACCAACCGCAGTCAGGAAGACGCCGAAAATATCCCTGTTTTGCTTCTGATTAACGGGCAAACTCAGTCAAATCAGACCATTCCCAAACTGAAAGCCGGTGAACAAACCACACCGCCGGTTCGGTTTTCGGTGCGTCTGAACGGTTCGGGGCAACACCGGATCGAAGTTCAACTCCAACCCGATACTATTCCCGATGATAACCGGCGATTTCTTGTTTTGAATGTTCCCGAAGCGTTGGAAGTGCTGCTCATCAGTCCGCAAACAACCGCGTCGGATTCGTCTGCTCTATATGTTCGGGTTGCGTTGTCTCCGGGCGGGGCAAAGTCTGGAATCCGAACCCGGATTGAACCGCCGTCTTTTCTCACAACAAAACCGCTAAACCCGTTCAACGCCGTATTTTTAATCGATATTCCATTGTTAGAACCAGCCGCAGTCAAAGCGTTGGAAGAATATGTTGCCAAAGGCGGCGGAGTGGCGTTTTTTCCCGGTCAGGAAAGCAATCTCGATTTTCTCCGAAATGAATTATACAAAAACGGAACCGGTTTATTTCCGGTTGCTCCTATTGCCGAAACGCCGTTAGACCCCAACTTCCTCACCAAAACTCCCGACATTGCCGTCTCCAACCACCCTATTTTCCGTTTGTTCGGCGAAGGCGAAAGCCCCTTGCTTGGGAGCGTTAAAATCGAACGCTATCTCGGGATCGAACCCATCACGCCCGTTAAAGACCCAATTCAACCGCCGCAATCTCCCCAATTACCAAAAATATTGGCAACACTTCGTAATGGGGCGCCGTTGGTTCTTGAAAAAGAATTTGGCAAGGGAAAGACTGTCACGTTCTTGACGACTGCCGCACCGGTTTGGAACAACTGGGGGCGCGGCAATCCGGGATTTGTTGTGGTGATGCTGGAGTTGGCGGCTTGGCTTTCAAAACGCCCCAATGAAACGCTTCCGGTTTTGGTCGGCGATCCGATCAATATCAGTCTTGATCCCACTCTCTTTGAACAAAAATTCGTTATGCAACGGCTTTCCAACGAAACCGATTCGACCAATTTTGTATTGGAGAGTGTTTTGCGGGAAGACGCCGGAGCATCGGCTGTTTTTTCACAAACGGATCAAGCCGGATTTTACGAAGCGGTCTTAAAAGAATTTTCCGGCAATGAAGTTCGCAAGGCGTTTGCTGTCAATGTCAACGCCAAAGAGGGGGATATTTTCTTATCGGATGTTTCCAAACTTTCTGATCTTTTGCGTTCTGCCAACCAATCGTTGGAGAGTGCCGCCGGTTTTTCAACTGCTGCCGACTTTTCCGGTCAACAACCCTTAACTGACTTCTTACTTTACGCGGTTCTAACGCTGTTAATCGCAGAGACATTCCTCGCAGGACGAATCATTCCGCCGTTAAAAAGTCGTTAGCCGTCAGTAGCCTGTTGTCAGTTATTAGTTAATAGTTAATAGTTAATTTGACCTTTTCTCCAACTTCCCTTGTTCCGTAAAAACCAGATTTAATGCCACTTCGGGGCGTTTTTAGGATGTTAAAGAAAAGGTCTAATTGTTCCGCCGTCAAAGTTTCCTCAATTTCACAAAAGAAAAGAGTCGATGAAGAATGTTACTGTTGCCGATTGAAATTTCGGGAGTTGACCGCCGGTAACCGACATTTCGTCTTGTGCCTTCCGAAATTTTATGCGGAATCAGTTCCTCTTACGGCTCCGAAAGAAATAAAATGTCTGACCCGGTACAGTTACCAAACAGCAAGACCAAAAATCTGATTTTCAGAATAGGCGAATTCGGTGCCGAACGATTGGTTGGTTTGGGGCAATTCGCGGAATTTTGTTTCCAAACATTGACCTGGCTCGGCTGGAAATTGCCGCGCCGTGAAATTTTAAGCCAATCGTTTTATACTATCGGCGTTTTAAGTCTTCCGATTATTATGTTGACCGGTCTGTTTATCGGAATGGTTCTGGCGGTACAGACGTTCACGCAGTTCAAACAGATCGGAATGGAATCGGCTCTCGGCGGAGTCATCAGTCTGTCGCTGATCCGAGAACTCGGTCCTGTTCTTGCCGCAACCATGCTCGCCGGACGTGTTGGCAGTTCGATCGCCGCCGAACTCGGAACCATGAGAGTTACCGAACAAATCGACGCCCTCTCCACTATGGGAACCAACCCCATTCATCATCTCGTCGTCCCAAGACTTCTGGCGTGCCTGTTCTTAATCCCCGCCTTAACCATCATCGCCGATATTACCGGAATTGTCGGCGGCGCGTTTTACTGCATCGAAGTACTCGATATTCATGGACATTATTATTGGGAAAACGCCCAATCATTCGTCGGTCCCTTCGATATTTTAGCCGGAACATTCAAAAGCGTTTTTTTCGGAATCAGTATTGCACTGATTAGTTGTTATCAGGGTTTTCACTGCAACAGCGGAGCCGAAGGGGTAGGGAAAGCGGCAACGTTGTCATTTGTTTGTTCGTTTGTCGTCATTTTGTTCCTCGATTTGTTGCTCGGAATTGCCATCGACCGCCTTACCCTCATGCTCGGTATTACCTCCGGTATTATCAAAGGCGGAATCTGATCACTCACAACCACCAACTCCGATCACTGACACTGACTACTGACTACCGCCTACTGACTACTGACTACTGATTACCATGACGCAAGATTCTTCCGCAAATCAAACCGCTGATCATTCCGCCGATTTTCGGGCGCAACTGGAATCGCTTGAGATTCCGCCGAACATCGACCCGAAACTCCTTGCGCTTTGGCTGGAACGGGAACATCGGTTAATCGAAAATCAGGAAAATCCCCCCAAACCAAAACCAAAAAAACAGAACAGACAATTAAGCCGTTTCTTTGCTGCCTATATTGGGATTGTTGTTTTTTGCCTTACGATTGTTTTGGGCTTCGTTCAGCAAAAGGAAACGTCTGAAATTCTTAATAACGCCTGTTTGTCCTTTCTTATTTATACGATCATTGGTTTTTTTGCCGGTTGGGTGGCGGAATACTGCGTGAACGATTCGGTTGAAACGCTTCTTCGGGAAATTGTCCGGCGAAGCAATGAAACTGTTGCGGCTGATTCCCAACCGGAGCCGGCGGCACCCGGTCAAGAATCTTAAAAAATTGTTCTTCCCACGAATCGGAAAAATTGTTAATGTTCCTTCTCTCGCTCGTTCAATGTTTTCAATTCGAAAGCCAACCTATCAACTTGCGTAAATTAAGGAACAAGGGGAATGCCCAAACTCCAATCGCCCATAAAATCCAAATCATTTCACAGTTCTCAACGATCGGTCAATTCCGATGCCATGACGATTGATGAAACCGATCAACTTTGGATTCTTTACAAAAAGAATCCGACCCATCAACTTCGTAATCGTCTTGTTGAGCGTTATATGCCGTTGGTTCGCCATCAGGCGGAGCGGTTTTGGGCTAAATTGCCGGAAGGAATTGAACTTGATGATTTAATCTCTGTCGGAACGGTCGGTCTAATGGACGCGATTGCCGCGTTTGATCTTAGCCGAGGTATTCGTTTTGAAGCGTTTTGTCCTACGAGAATTCACGGAGCGATGGTGGACGAACTCCGTTCGATGGACTGGGTTCCCCGTCCGATTCGTTCCAAATCCACAAAGTTAAACGAAGCTCACAAGAATCTCGAAATTCAACTTGGGCGAAAACCGCATGATCAGGAGATTGCCGATCATCTTGGAATTTCTGTTGAGGAATTGCATCAACTGTACGCGGAAACGCATCGGGTTAATATTACGAGTCTTGACAAAACCTGGTCGGAAAACGATGGTTCCAAAGATATTCGCGAAGTGGATATTTTGGCAGACCGCCGAAGCGAAGACCCCACCGAACGGCTTGCCAAAATTGACTTGATCCGTGCCTTCACAAAGGGACTGACCAAAACGGAACGGCTGATTATTATTCTGTATTACTATGAAGAAATGACCATGCGGGAAATCGGAGCGGCACTGGAACTTTCGGAAAGCCGCGTCAGCCAAATGCACAGTGCCATTGTGGAACGAATCAAAAAAATGTACCAGTAAGGCATCATGCGTTAATAACATTACCTATACCTAAAATTCTATTATATGGCAATTACAACAATACGATACTTTTTATACTTGCTTGGAGCGGTGGACTGCAAAA
>JAISQH010000385.1 GCA_031274385.1 Planctomycetaceae bacterium
ACCGCCAAACCTTCCGGTTTTTCCGATTCCTCCAAATTTACTGACAGTTCTAATTATAACTATCTTTCCAAATATGTCAACACGAATCGAAAAATTCTATCTCCTTGTTAGTAAAGAGATTATGAAAAAAATGGTTTTTAAAGCCAAAAAATGGGTAAAGTTTTTTAAAAATTTCCGATGCCTGAACCTTTTACAATTCAAAACGTAATAATAAAATTAGAATCATGCCTTTCAAAAACAGAGGCAAGAAAGAATGAAACGACGGAATAACAAGATTCAAAGTTTAACCCTTTATATTAAAAGAACTTACAAACATGAAACGACGAACTTTTATTCTCCTTTTTGCCAGTATTTTTGGCTTTACTTTGGCAACAGCCACACTTTCTCTTTTCTTCACGGAAGAAAAACTGACCAATGCTCAGACATTGCCGTTTTTTCAGAGACCGAAAAGCGATACGGATAAAAATGCGAGGTATGCGCAAAATAAACCGGCTGCCGTGACACCGGAACGAAATTTGCCGATTCCCGAACATCCTTCAACGCTCCCGCGTCCTGACGAAAGTCCTCTGTTTGTCGAACGTTACGCCGAACTCCTTCCCGAAGAACGAATCTCAGTGCAAGTGTATGAGCGGTGTAATAAAAGCGTTGTTAATATCGATACCCGAACAACTTACAACACATTTATCTTTGGCGAAATTGATGAGCCGGGAGCGGGAAGCGGAGTTGTTCTTGACAAGGAAGGTCATATTTTGACCAATTCTCATGTTGTCAGCAAAGTTGATTCGGTGATGGTCACTTTTTTCACCGGCGAATCGTATCCGGCAACGATTGTTGGTGAAGACCCGATTACGGATTTAGCCGTTTTAAAAGTCCATGTTCCGGCGAAAGACCTTTATCCGGCAACACTTGCTGATTCGTCCCGATTATTAGTGGGTCAAAAAGTTTTTGCGATTGGCAATCCGTTTGGTTTGGAGCGAACATTAACGAGTGGTTTGATTTCGAGTTTGAACCGGTCGATTCCGAGCCGAATCGAAGCCCGTTCGATCAAAGGTTTGGTTCAGATTGACGCGGCGATTAATCCGGGCAATTCCGGTGGGGCGTTGCTTGACACGCAGGGGCGGATGATTGGTATCAACACGGCGATTGCCAGTCAAAGCGGCGGGTCGCACGGAGTGGGTTTTGCTATTCCGGCGAACACGGTTTCACGAATTGTTCCTCAACTTATTAAAAACGGTAAGGTGAGTCGTGGTGAAATTGGAATCGGATCGGTTCGGGTTATTGAGCAGGATTCTGTTCGCGGGTTGTTGGTTCGGTCGCTTGTTCCCGGCGGTGCTGCGGAAAAAGCCGGTTTGAAAGGTCCCAAAATCGTCAAAGTGCGTGTTCTTCGTGGAGCCTTTGCTATGGAAGGCGGATCAAAAATTGATTGGTCGGCAGCCGACATTATTGTCGGAGTTAATGGAATTGAAACAAAAAAAGCAGATGATTTTACAGCGGTTATCGACGATCATAAACCGGGCGACCGAATTCAATTGGACGTTATCCGTGACGGAAAACGAATCCAGATTCCGGTCATTCTTGAATAATTGATTGAATAATGCCATTGGAATTTTTTCAAAAATCTTTTTCAAAATTTTCAGATTGACATTGACAACTGGTTTTGTTTCGTGTAAAGTTTGAAAGATATTGAAACGAGTTAACCGCATATTGTTTTTTTGCCGTATTGTATTCCGGCGGGCAATTTGCGGTAATTTTAGGGTTGGGTTAATGTTCCATTTTCAAAAAGGAGAATGACCATGACAAAGTTTAGTATTGTTAATTTAGGCAGGGGGGGGGGGGCTAGGTAGAAGAGCGTTTACGCTCGTCGAACTTCTTGTGGTAATTGCGATTATCGGTGTTCTAATCGCACTCTTGTTACCAGCAGTCCAAGCCGCGCGGGAAGCGGCACGGCGAATGTCTTGTACAAATAATATCAAGCAAAACGCGCTTGCATTCCACAATGTTCATGACAGGATCAAGCGATTTCCTTGTCAACGCTATGACCCTCAATGGCGTTCGTTTAAGTGGAATGACAGCGGAACAATGAAGGATTTGAACAATCTTCTTCAAAACTTCGGTTTTCGGAGTATGCTTCTTCCTGCTTTGGAACAGGATGCAATTTATCAGGAGTTAGTTGCCGGTATTACCTTGACTGCCCAAACAACAACCGATGGTAACCCCGTTGCGGGAACACCAGATGTCAGTCACGATAATAACGGTAATGGTCGTCCTTTTCGCACTAAAATCAGTTCGTTTATTTGTCCTTCCGAACAAAACCAAAAAATTTCGGATGCACCGGATGCAATCGGTTCATATCTTGCCAATCGCGGTGATGCTTGGGTATATGATGATTGGCGATTGACACGTGGTATTCTTGGTGATGGTCGATACAATTCCGTTACGATTTCAACGATTGGAGACGGAACAAGTAATACACTTCTTCTTGCCGAAGGAACCGTCGGTATTGGTGGTAGTACACTTATTTTGTCGGGAATTGCTTTGTCGGATACTTCGGGAACTACTTGGGCGGCAAACGATAATCCGCAACACGCCCCTTCGGAATGTCTGGCTCTGGTCGGAAACGGCGGAGAATTTGTTTCTGGAACATACGTCCGTGCAGATCAGTACCATAAAAGTCGCCGTTGGTTTCATCCGGGCAATCAGTACAGTATTTTCTTTACAATTCTTCCGCCAAATGCTCCTTCTTGTGGCGGCGAGATTGGCGGACTTTTTTCGGCTTCCAGTTACCATCCCGGAGGAATCAATACCGCTCTCTGTGATGCTTCGTCCCGCTTTATTTCGAGCAGTATCAACTGTGGCGATCCTTCGATCAAACACAAAAATCGTGATGGAGTGACGGTCGAAATCACCAGCGGAATCCGTGAGGGCAATATCGTTGCAAAATCACCCTACGGTGTCTGGGGCGCAATGGGAACACGGGACGGCAGCGAAAATGTTACGCCCTAATCTTTCGTCAATATTCGAGTGAATTTATTGTTTATATTTTTGTTTCATTTATTTCCAAAACCAATGAGGTGTTTTATGAAATCTGATTTATTTTTTTATCCCGTAAAGAATACAGTAACACAAAAATGTTTTTACGGATTTACGTTAGTCGAACTTCTTGTTGTCATTGCGATTATCGGCGTTTTGATTGCTCTTCTCCTTCCTGCGGTGCAGGCGGCGCGCGAGGCGGCAAGACGAATGGAATGTACCAACAAGATCAAACAAATGGCACTTGCCGCACACAACCTTCACGATAAAATCAACCGTTTTCCATGTCAACGTTACGATCCGCAATGGCGTTCGTTTAAATGGAATGACAGCGGAACAATGAAGGATTTGAACAATTCTCAGCAAAATTTCAGTTTTCGGTGTATGCTTCTTCCTTATTTGGAACAAGAAGCCGTTTACCAAGTGTTTCTTTCCGGAATTGAAAAAACGGCTCAGACAACAGCCGATGGAAACGCTGTTACTGGAACTATTCGGGTTGACGATGACAGTAATACAGTTTTTCTGACAAAAATGCCGCCTTTTTTATGTCCGTCGGAACGGAACCAAAATATTTTGAACGATAATCCGCTTGGACTTGTCAACTATTTTGGTAACCGTGGCGACGCATGGGTTTATGATGATTGGCGGTTGACTCGCGGCATGTTTTCAAGCGGACAATATTGTACCATCGGTATTGAATCTGTTACAGACGGAACGAGTAATACGGTTCTTCTTTCCGAAGGAACAATCGGCTTAAATGGAGGAAGTAAAGTCTTGTCAGGAATCGCCGAACCAACTTGGACAGCAAGCGATTCTCCGCAACACGCGCCTTCAGAATGTTATGCTTTTCGCGGAGCAAACGGAGAACTGAGCGCAACAAATATTCGAACAAACCAATATCAACGTGGTCGGCGATGGGCTCATCATGGAAATCAATATAGTATGTTTTTCACAATCATGCCTCCCAATTCTCCTTCGTGCGGAAATGAAAACGGAGGACTTTTTTCAGCCGCCAGTTACCATCCGGGAGGAGTAAATGTTGCACTTTGTGACGCTTCCTGCCGTTTTATTTCCGAAACGATTTCCTGCGGTGATCTTTCAGTGAAACACAACATTGAAATCACAAGCGGAGTCAATGAAGGTCAAGTGAGTGGTGCATCTCCATACGGAATATGGGGTGCAATGGGAACGCGAGCCGGAGGAGATTCCACCGGTTTTTAAGAATAAGTTAAATCAATTTTACTTTTACCAAAAAACGAAACATGCAAAAAATATTATCAATTATTTTTATCGTGACTGGTTTGACGGTGTTTTCTATCGGTTGCCCTTCTAATACGTTGAAAACAGATTTTGTCGAAGGCGTTGTCATGTTGGACGGAGTTCCTATTGCTGATGCCACCATTACTTTTTCGCCCAAAGGAAACGAACCGGCAGCCGTTGGAAAAACAGACTCCTCAGGGAGATATACGCTTTCATCCCTTCAAGGTGGTAGAAATGGACAAGGTGCCTTGTCCGGCGACTACTATGTTACAGTAAAGAAAATGGTCAATACCGCTCCACAACCAACAGAAGAAGAAATTCGAAAAGCTTACGAGGAAGGTATTGATCTTACAGTAAAATATCCTTCAAAAATGGAATTTGTTATTCCTCAAAAATACGAAGA
>JAISQH010000407.1 GCA_031274385.1 Planctomycetaceae bacterium
ATGCGTTGGGCGACCATCGCGAGGACAAGATTTCGTTGACGCGACGATTGCGGGTCAATCATTTTGTCAAGTCCGAGTTGGCGGATCGCGGTGAGAATCGCGTCAACATGACCGTGCGGGCGACGAATTCCGGTTAGGTATTCTTGCGACGTGCATGTGTATAGTGTAACACACCAAAATCTTCTGCCAATAGCACCAAGCAAAAATTTACATGCCTACATTTTTTCAACGCCAAAAATCCATAACTCCTTGTATTAAAAATAGTTCCAGCAAAAAATTGACACTTTTTTACTGGAACTTCGGTTTAAAAATTGCTCTTTTCTTTTTTTCTTGAAAAGGTTATCATTTTTTATGAAGTTCATTGTCGATGACTGTGTGTAAAGTTGTCGTGAATCTTGATTTGATCATGTTACAGTTCGTTTCCCTGCCCAAAGATAGGAATGGGTGATTTTTTATCCTGATATTTTATGCGTCCCACCTTATTTTATATTCCTCCTGAAATTTTCGGGCATCCTGTTTTCGGTCTCTACGGTTTAACAAATTTTTTGCTTGTTGCCGTTGTCGTGATTGCTTCCGTGTGGCGTTTTGTAAAAACAAAAAAATGGGACGAAGAAATTGGGAATTATTTTGTCATTTTGGTTATTATCGGCGTGATTCTAACCTTTGTCGCTCCGAAAATGATGGAGCCGGTCGGAACCGGTGAAAGAATTGGTTTTCCGATTCGCGGTTATGGAGTTTGTTTGCTTGTTGCGATTCTTTCCTCTTTGTTTCTGGTGCTGCGGCTTTCAAAACGGAAACAAATTCCATCCGAACAAATCTTTTCGCTTTGTCTTTGGGCAGTTCTCGGCGGAATTCTCGGCGCACGTGCCTTTTATATTACGGAATACTGGTCAGAAATGGTGCAGTACGAGAATAATCAACTTCAACTCGTTTCAACGCTTTATAATATTGTCAATATTGCCAACGGCGGTTTAGTTGTCTATGGTTCGATTTTTGGCGGTATTCTTGGTTCGCTTCTTTTTATGATCCGTAACAAAATGCCTGTTTGGGCAACATTTGATGCGATGGCTCCGGCAATGATGTTGGGTCTTTCGATTGGTCGGATTGGTTGCCTGCTGAACGGTTGTTGTTTTGGCGGTGTGACTGATGTTGCGTGGGGAATTGTGTTTCCGGAGGGAAGTTTTGCTCACCTTCATCAAATTGAACACGGTCAAACATTTTATTGCGGGTTGAAATTTGCAGAGCAGCCGATTCATAACACGCGGTTTCTTGCTGTTGAAGCGGTTCAACCGGGAAGCGATGCCGAAGTTGCAGGTCTTAAACCGAATATGTTGATTCGCGGTGTTGTCGGAACGATTAATGGCAAATCGCTTGCTTGGGACATTGGGACGCGACCGATTCTTTTTTCCAATGCTCCCAATTCTCCCAATTTTTCCCTGCCAGGATGTTGCCAAAGACCGGAGCCGAGTGCCAAACGTGAAATACTTGAGTGGATTGCTTATCTCCAAAAAATGTCGCCTGATGAAAAGATTCGTTTTGACATTTACACTGATTCGGCGGGAACAGGAACGAAACCTTATTTTGTAACGCCAACACCTTCTGTGGTTTTACCGGTGCATCCGACGCAGATTTATAGTTCTGTAACGGCAATGATTCTTTGTCTTGTTCTGTTAATATTGGGGCGGTTTTATTTTTTCCGTTGCCGTGACGGTTCGGTGTTTGCCGTCTTTTTGATTTTGTATTCTGTAGCAAGATTTATTCTTGAGAACATCCGAACCGATGAAGATTCTTTTCTCGGAACCGGAATGACGATTTCGCAAAACGTTTCGATTCTTGTTTTTGTGGCGGGAATTATTTTATCTGCTTTTTTACTATTGACCAACACAAAACCGGCACAACAGCTAAAATCAGATTAAATTTCATCTCCCGCCACCTTCCATTTTTTACCAACGATGATACAATGTTTCAAATTGGATTTGGATTGCAAAATGCAATGAATCTAACTCTGTAGTGGTTGTCGATTTATAGAGGATAAATTGAGGGGTCGGTAGCTCAGTTGGTTAGAGCGGGGGACTCATAATCCCTAGGTCGTGGGTTCAAGTCCTACCCGACCTACTGTGGTGGAGTTGCGGTTTATGGTTAGGTCGTTTCTCATTTCTGACGCCACTATTACGCCCATCCCCCTCTCAAGTGGGGGTGGGCTTTCTTTTTTGACGCTGGTTTTGGCGTCCTTCCTTTTCGAGAAAGGTGGGCTGAACCCTCGTTAAATTTCTTGTCGAATTTCTTTTCGTTGCCTTTTACTGATATTTTCCGGCATAGACGGAATTGGGTTGGGCAGGCGCGGTTTCGGGAACCGAATCGCCAACAATAGGCGTTACCAACTGCGACGAACTAACGGCAAATGTTTCCGGTTCGGCAACAGTTGTTTTGATAATACCGGTGTTATCAATTGTTGTCACCGAATGGCTTTTCGATTCCAAATTTTGGAAGACGGTTTCTCCTGTTGCGGAAATGGCAATGGGAATATTATTGGGCAATGTTGTTTCGGTGGCAGTCCAATCGTTTTCTGTTACTGTTGCCGGAATGGTCGCTGAAGTTTGAAACAGTGTGGCTCCGCCGGAGTTGTTGATGGAGCCGTAGTTGCCGTTCGGCACGGTGTTATTGGGAACGGCTGGTGCTGTTCCGGCGGGCAACTGCCTATTCGCAGGAATCGAATCGCCGGTTCCAGCCGGATAAGTTGCCGCTGGCAATTGGGGAACATAAGCACTCGGCATTTGACCAAGATACGCCGCTTGATGGGAAAATGTTGCCGGCGGCGGTGCTGTCTGACGGTTCAAAGCAAACGGATTGGAAGGCTGGTTACTTGTCCGGCTCTTGCAGCCAAGAAACAAACCGCCCAAAAACAACATCAGAACAACAAATTGAAAAATTGTTTTACCGTGTTTCATAGCCAAACTCATCAAAAACGAATGAAACGAATTAAAAAATTCATCAAACTAATTAAAGAACCAAAATTCCCCAATTTCGTTATGACAAAAAGGACGCTTCGCAAACTGTAGCGAATATCAATGAAAAAGTCCAGAGCATTTTTATTTTTTACGTTTTACATTTTTCTAAGAGATTTTAACATACGAATTGCAACCATGACGTCTTAATCACCAATTTGGTAAAAAATTATAATTGAATAAAATGAAAGGGCTAAATTATGTCTTCATTTATACTCATTCCACCACTAGTGTCCCCTTATAACTTGAATAGAGTCAATTGGTTAGGATTATTATCTTTTTTGTTTTTGTAATTTTTGTCATCGAATGCTTGAAATATAGGTTTTTTTTCAAATTGTATC
>JAISQH010000476.1 GCA_031274385.1 Planctomycetaceae bacterium
CCTCTCCCTCTATTTTTACATTTTCTTTACCGGTTTCAAGTATCTCCGGTAAAATCGTCAGTTCGATTGATTGTTCGCGGCTAAATGTTTCGGAAATTTTTCGGCACTGAACCGATTTACCTGACGAAATGGTTGTTATTTTAATCGGCTTGTTCGAAATATGCCGGATACCGATTGTATATTTTTTCGGTTGATCGCCCATGATTACGCTGACGTTCGGCGGCATCGCAAAGACAACATTTTGAAATTGTCCGGTACATCGTAACAATTGCGTAGAATTTTCGTTTTTCTGATTGGTCATTTCTACAGTCAATTGCGACGAAAAATTTTTGATTTGTTCTGAGAAAGCAGAAAACCGAAACGATTTTTTATCTTCGGCAATAACAATGTCCGTGATAATGTCATTATCTGCCGTAACCTTTGAAATACATGCCGATTTATCCGATGATTTCATTTTAACCTCTTTGACGGGACTTTTGGTACCGACAACGAGAAAACCAAAATCGAACATCGTTTGTGAGAGTTCCGCCGGATTTTCGATTTCGGCACAAATATAAACCGAAAATTCTTGTTCGGGTAAATCGGGAGACGTATATCGAATGTTCGTAACACTTTTTCCATTTTGGACAGATGCCTTGTATTTCATTGTGATTTTTCCCATTGCATCGGTTTCCAAAACCGATTCCGATAAAACAACTTCACCGGGTTTCGAATTGGGGTTGCTTACCGTTGTTCCTGTTAGTGTAACGGTTTTGTTTGTACAAGACTGTATCGGTATTTCTATTAAATGTTCCGAACCCGGTCGTACTGTACCAAGCGAAACGACCGGATTTTGTAAAAAGACGACGGAAGGTTCCGGTCTATTCGTTTCCGTTTGTTTTTCAATGTTATTCCGGTTCAACAGAACGATTTGAACATTATCGAAACATGGTAATTTTAGTTTGAGTTTTCCCTGTATTTTCCGATCAACCGGAATTGCGCTACCGTTGATGGGATCAGATGCAAAATACGGTTCGTCATTATCGTTCAATAAAATTTCAACTTCAACATTTTTTCGAACCGCCGCCATAAACGGTTCGGATTCCTGAAACGACGAACGTGTACTCCACTCATTCAAGGCGATAATCAAAATGTGATCTGTTCCGCAAGCCAAGAAGTCAACGTGAACACCGGGTAGATTACACGAATAATTGAGTTCAATCGGTACGGAAAATCCCAATAACGATTTTATCGATTTAACGTTATGGATTATTTGTGCTGTACCTTTTTCACATTCGGCTGCAATTTCGAGATCGCCTTTTTCCGGCGCAGTAAGAAAAACGCCATGACTGCCAGTTCCGATTGCGCCCCAAGTCAGCCATTCCAAATCTTTCGGTGAAGTCTGATGGTCGTTGTCCGTAATCACCGAACTTGCCCAAGGAACCGGAAGATTGTGCATAGATCTGACGTGTACGAAAAATTTCTGTGACTTACCAAAGGTTGATGGAATGAGCGGAGGAAGTTGACCTGTTACAATAAAATCACAGCATCCGGCAAGTTGAAAAACAGTTGCCGGTTTCGTTCCTTCGTGAGGATAAACGTACACAGGAATAGACGGATCAATAGAATAAACAGACGTACACCGCCTGATCAGTTCGGTTATTTCGGGACGCGGACGTAACCCAGCATACAAAACACAAACACCTCCTTTCAATCCATTGTCAGGATCAATTTCATACGGAACACCGTTTTGAACGTCAAAGGAAAACCGCTGAAGATCAAAATATCCTTCGGGAGTCGGGGCAGGACGTAATGGTTCAATGCGTTTGAAATCAATGTCGAAACGATAAAGTTTGTTACTTTTAATGTTGAGGTTTTTGACGACGACTTGCCGTACATCGGCATCGTAATTGTGTAAATCCGGCGGGAACGGTTCGGCAGGTAAAACGGTTTGAGCAGTTACATCTTTACCATCAACAAAAACTTTTTCAATGACTGCCTGACATTTACGAAAATCTGCCTCGTTATAAATGTTCAATTTAACCGAATCTTTTGTGTATTCCAAATCAACAGGGCGCATGACCTTACTGTATTGCGTTTGACCTACAACGAACGGATAAAACGCTTTCGCACATCCACCGTAAATTGTTTTATTATCACAAGACGCACTGACAAATAACCGCTCACCCTTGTTCAGATTGTATGGCGGTTTCATTTTCAGACAGACGAAAGATTGATCGTTGACCATCGGCAGGACAGAAACATCGGGAATAGACGTATTTTTACCATTAACCGAAACAATTACATCGTCTTTTGAAAATGGACTTTCCGGTACAAAATACAAATATAATGCCGATAAATCCTCATTGACGAACAAATCTTTTACCAAAACATTGGACGAATCAATCGACGATGTTGTGAAAAATCGTTTTCCGTTTTGTTCGTATTCGATCCGTAACAACAATGTTTTTTCCTCGCCAATTCTACTGACTTGAAATGTACCGAATTCCCAACCGCCGGGTTCAACCGTTCGGCTTGTTAATTTCAAAAGGTTTGACGGAATTTCATCTCCCGAATCAATGCCAATCAATTTGATGTTCCGAACGTTACTGATATTGGAACCGGTATTTTGTAGTACAAATGTTCCGTAACTTTGACCGTTTTGGACAAATGCTGCGAAAACAATTTTTAATTCGTCCGACTTTTGGGGATTACCGTGACTACCGCATCCTGTCAAAAAGAAAGGAAGCGTAGTCAGGAAAACGAACAATAATTTTGATTGAATTGATCCCATAAATTTTCAATGAAGCAAAGATTCTTCATCAACGGCGATACAAATTCCGTTTCGGCATTGTATCAGGCATGGAGTTAAAATGACCCAATTATCCTCGATTTTCAACATCCCTTGTATTGAAACGGACGGATATAATTCATGTTTGTTTGTATCCGCCATGCCATCATCCAATTCAAGTAAGGCTAACGGTATTGTATTTTTCGTTCCAAGTTTTTCGATAAGTTTTTGACATTCTTCACATTGTTTTCGTCCAATAATAATGATCCAATCACCTTGTTTGAGTACACCCGCCTTTTCATCAACATAATCCCAAAGCGGAAACTCTTTACCAATCCATTTTTCAGGTTCCAGCATGATTGTTGTTGTACCATTGGCACCCAAAAATTCCGTACCAAGAGTTGCGTGAATCTGTTCTTTGAATGACAACATCGCCCAAAGTATCGGTACGGTTAATATAAACCAAACAAACAAGGCAACAATCAATTTCCGTTTTTCATTACCGGAAAGTTTGAAATCAAACATCAACGGTTCACGAAAAATTCCGAGCAAAACAACAATAGTCGTATCAAAAACAGTTGTGATCCATGGATTAACTGTTACAGATCCGAAACAACCACAAGAACCTTCACCGCTTAATCCCTTCATCAGAGAAATGAGAGTAAAAATACTGAAAGTGAGAATCGACAACAACCAAGTCCATTGATGCCCAATACCCGCAATCAAAATGAGACCAAATAAAATCTCTCCAAGAATCACTATCATAAGCCAGTAACGATTATTGATCAAGTCGAGCAATGGCGTAAAAAAACTTCCTTGAATAACCGGCGGTAAAGGAACCGTTGCCAATTGATACGCTTTAAGTCCCGCCGCAACAAGAAGTATCAGCGCAACGATAAAACGAAATTGAAGAAAACCAATTCGTTGTTTTCGCAATAACAATTCCATCTTTTATCTCTTCTTGTCTGGAGTCTAACGATGAGTTTCATTTGTATCGAAAATCAAATCAATCCGGTTAGATAAACAGATATTTCATACCTGACAATTGGGAGACGTATTTTTATCTTTACGATGACGGAACCAAAGAATGGCGATAACGACGACAGTCATGGGAGCAAAACAAACGGCAAAGTCACCGCAAGCCCGATAAAACGGCGTAATTCGAACAACAAGTGCCGCCCCGTCCCATGCGTCAGCAATTTCGGCAACTAATTTTCGTTGTGTCAATTCCGGGTAGTCAATCAATTTAATTACTTGATCATTTTCTTGTATACCAACAGCACAAACAGCGTGATCAATTTCATCGGTATTCTTTCGTAACGCAAGAATGACAACAGTTTGATCATCTTTCAGAAGTTGGCAAAGTTCCTTTGGAGAAAGTTTTGCAATCTGGCAATCGACACCGCGATATGATTTAAGTGCTTTTTGTAAATTCTCAAGCGGTAAATATTTGTCCTGT
>JAISQH010000511.1 GCA_031274385.1 Planctomycetaceae bacterium
CAATGAAATTGATAACCGGATATGATAAAGATGCTCGTTTGATTCTTTGCGTCTTTGCGCGCAAACATGAAAAACAAAATAGACAATTACTTTAGAAGTTGCCTAATGATACAAAATAAAAGATCACGGATACTTTTCCGGTTTAGCCGACATAACCACGCCATAGACGGTTAGTGCCAAGCCTGAAAGAACAAGCAGGTTGATGGATTCACCGAAAAAGGCAAAACCGATCAGTGACAGGACAAGCATTTGGCTTACCGCAATCAGTGACGCCTGAACCGCGCTGGTCATTCTAAGTCCCTGAATCTGGAAGAAAAAACCAACCATATTGCCAATACCGGAAATCGGAATCACCGCCCATGCCCAACAAGGCACTTCATGAAATCCTGTTGTGCCGTGTTTCAGAAATAAGCAGGAACCGAAAATCATAATGCCGACACCAAGAACAACACACATCATCAGTGTTACGGGAAACGGAGCGTAACAATGCCGACCGGTTTCCGGCAAACGATTCTGAAAATCAAATCCAACCCACTGCGAAAATTGGAACGAAAGCCAGGCACTGTTTTCATCTTGCCAATATTTTCGAATCACATATCGTAAAAGGATAATGTAAATCGAATACGCAATTCCGGCAACAACCGTTCCGACTGCAACAAGAAGAAAAAAACCGGTATTTTGTGGTTGGACGATTTCTGTTGCCGATTCCAACGTCAATTCCTTGCCGACACTGAGCAAAATGACAGCAGCAATCAGAATTACCATTGCGATTTTACGCCGTTGCGAGAGCGGGTCGCCAAGAAAATAACGTCCAAGAATGGCAACACCAAGAAGAGTTGACGATTGAATGAGCGGAACCGCAATAACAAGACCAATCACCGCGAACCCAAGAATATGTAAATGCGCCCCAACCAACTGACAAAACACCGCAGCAAACGCCACATAAAAAATCAACCGCTTGGAAATAAACCGGAATCGACCTTGAAAAAACCGAAACAACAACCAAGGAATTAAAATCGTTAAACCAATTAACTCTTTGTAAAACAAAATCCAATCAATATCAAGATTGTAATCCGTCAAAAAACGCATTATTGTGTTTGAAACAGCGTAACAAGTTGTTGAGAGAAACGCAAAAATGGTTCCAGCCCAACGTTCCCGGCTTGGAGCAACAAGAGGCGGTGAAACCGGTTTGGTTGACATAAACGGATAATTGATCGGAATAAGAAAAAAAAGTTACAACAGACACTTCGCCGCAAACCCGATTCATTTTTCCAGAAACAGACCGCTTGTCAAGGTAGGAGAACCGGTAACAATCTATTCAGTGTGTGTAAAACTTAGTGTGGGATTAGGTTTCCAGCAGTATTTCCATTGATTTGAGTCGAGGGCGGCGCTAATTGCTGCCATTTTCTCTGCCCTCATCTGTCTCCAGCAGGTTCCCCGTTTGCTTTAATCGGATGTTCCTTTGGTTGTGTTGACGTTTTTTGTTTAAGTTGTTGATATTAAATGGTTTATGTCTAAAATTTGGCGTAACTGTCTATTTTGTTTTTAAGGATTGCGTGCAAAGACACAAAGAAAGTGGAGAGTGGGGAACTAAAAAAAACTTATACTCATTCCACTTTAGTTTTCGGTTTTCATTTTTTCCCGTTCCGTTTTTGGAGTTTGCAACAGGCAAGGTAGGCAACCTCTCTCCGAGAGGTTGCGTCGGCGTACTTGCCGACTTTGGTTTACCGGAAAACATCGCGCCTTCCGTGCTTCAAGTCGGCGAGTACGCCGACGCTATTTACCAAATGGCTACGGAGAACGGTCGCCTACCTGTTGAATCCATAAGGGAAAATAAAACCGAATATTCAAGTGAAAAGAGTATATTTACAACCTTATTTTCCTAACAATTCCCAACAAAACAACCTTAGTAGCAATTGACAATAAATAAAGATCAACCTTATTACCTTATTAAAAAATGAGGTAATAAGGTTATTGATTGGAGAATCTCTTTGAGCTTCTAAGGAAGTTTTTGTAAGAAAATCAGGTTGTAAAATAAGGTAAGACGCAAGCGTGAGGCAAGCCGTTTGATAATGAACCGCGCTTGCGTCACTCTCCACTCCCCCCGCATCTTTGCACGCAAAATAAAATGGACAGTCACTTCAATTTGGATATCAGGGGTTACCATGACACACCGCCCCAAATTAATCACTTTTTATTGAACTCCTACGGAGTTCTCGTTTTTTTGTTCACTTACCCCGTGTTGCAACTTCGTTGGCACGGGGTTATCAAAATTGAACTCCTACGGAGTTGTTTTAGTTAATAGTTCATAGTTCAAACCGAACAATTAGAAACCAATACTAATTTTCTTGGCGTCTTTGCGCGCAAACTTTAAAAAACAAAATAGACTGTTACAATACATTCTGTTTTTAACTTTTTTGTTGCATACCGAGACACAAAGATTGAATAAAACGTTTTTTATTATTACGTTTGTGGTCATTGCGTTTTGGTGCGCAACAGAATATTTTTGAGTTCCGTTTTCGTTTTACAACAAGGAGAAAAGATGAAATCGTTTATGATTAGTTTGGTTGTGAGTGTTGTTTTTGTTGTTTCAGTTCAGGCAGAAAATCAATTGATTCCGCTCAAGGCAGAAAAAATCTGGTTACGCGAACCAAATACCGCAACACTTAAAGTTGTTGACAATAAAGTCAATATTGAAGCCGCCGGATCAAAAGATTGGGCTGTTGAACTCTGTAAAAGTTTTCACGTCGAAACCGGTGAAACGTTTTTACTTTCCGCAACAGTTTATGACTTCAAAGGTTCCGGCAGTGCCAATATTACAGCGGCATTGTTCGGCTCCGACGGAAAAATTATTAATTGGACACATGGAGTTGATTCTGTTCGGGGTGAAAGCGAGAAACGAGTTCTCGAAACAGAATTTGTTATTCCAGCCGGAACCGGTTACAAAATTCTGCCGCGCTTGGTCGGTAACGGTCAATCAACATTTTCCGTATCCGATTTTAGTTTGATCAAAACCGGCAAGATTAAATTAAACAATCAAACCGCCGAAGTGCCGGATGTTGGTAAGGGACGTTTTGAATACCCGATTGCTTCGAAAGATTTTTCGAATGATGTTGCGAAAAATCTTTCGAAAAATCTTTCGGCAAATTGGTTGCTTCGTTCGCGAGGTGAACAATGGGACGGTTTGACGGTGGATGATTCTGTTCGTTTTTCCGCTAAAGGCGCAGAACACGCAACGCTTCGGATTGACGGCAATACCGAACGGAAAACGATCTTGTTTCCGCAAACGGCGATTACGGCAAAACCGGGCGACCGTTTTTTTGTTTCACTTTGGGTCAAACTCGAAAGCGGCAAAGTTTCGCTGGACATTTTGCCGTGGAAATCGGGACTCGCTTCAGGAAACCGAATCGCAACCGGAACGTTTTCGCCGTCCATTCTTGAAGAAGGAAACGAATGGGCAAATGTTCATGTTTATCTGACAATCCCGGAAGGTGTTGATTGTTTTTGTCCCGTTATTTCGGCAGATCCTGAAACAAAATACCGGATTGGCGAATGGAGTATCGAACGACCGTCGCCCTACGATTTGAAACAACCGGGTAAAAAAGTGAACGGTTTTGCAACCAAACGGATTGAGGAAAAATTAGATCGCGGTCTTGTTGCTGTTACAACGAAGGACGGCGTTTATCTGAGTTGGCGAATGTTCAAAGACGACAAGCCCGAAACCGGTTTCCATGTCTATCGAATCAATCCTGACGGCAAGGAAGTCAAACTCACCGACAAGCCAATTACCGTAACTTCCGACTTTCTGGACAAAACAATTAACCAAATAATTGACCCAATAATTGACCAAATAAAGCCGAATGACAAAAAATGCCGATGGTTTATTCAGATTGCCGAAAACGGTACGAAAACGATTGCGGTTGCTGCTACAGATAATCCGTATCTTTCGATTCCGTTGAAGGACGAAAAATCATTTATGCGTATTGCGTTTGCTGATCTTGACGGTGATGGTCGGCTTGATTATGTTATCAAAACGCCCAATTCAAATATTGATCCCTATATCAACTATTGGAAACCAAGTCCCGGTTCGTATCAATTACAAGCCTACAACGCCGATGGTCAATTCCTTTGGGCGAAAGACCTTGGCTGGGGAATTGAACAAGGTATTTGGTATTCACCTTATTTAGTTACCGATTTGGACGGCGACGGTTGTGCCGAAGTTGCGGTTAAAACGGCTCCGCAAAACAGTGATCCGCGCAACGCAACCGGTCGTGTTTATAACTGTACAGAATATCTTTCGATTCTTGACGGTAAAACCGGTAAAGAACGTACAAAAATTGATTGGCTTGAACGAAACGGACTCGGGTACAATCATAGCAGCCGCAATCAACTTTGTGTTGCGTATCTTGACGGCAAAACGCCAAGTCTTATTGCGCTTCGCGGAACGTATACGAGAATGATGGCGGTTGCGTATCAATTTCGTGGCAATAAATTGGAAGAACTCTGGCGTTTCGATAATCGTTGGCAACGGGAACTCTGGGGGCAAGGATCGCACACAACACACGCGGTTGATCTTGACGGTGATGGTCGGGACGAAGTGATTCTCGGTTCCACCGTGTTAGATGACGACGGCACGGTGTTGTGGTGTACAAAATTAGGACACCCCGATCACGTCTATATCGGCGACCTTGATCCGAAACGTTCCGGTCTCGAAATATTTTACGGCATCGAAACCCGGCAACCTAAAAACGGAATTTGTATGGTTGATTCCCAAACCGGTGAATTGATTTGGGGCGTTGATTTTCCGACAACACATATTCATTCGCAAGGATTTTGTTCCGATATTGATGCTTCGCAGCCCGGTTATGAATTGTGGAACGGCGAACGCGACAGCGAAGAGTTGCGTTGGTTACGCAATGCGAAGGGAGAAGTTCTTGATCTTCCCAAACAATTTCCGCGCAAAAATCTGGTTCCTCAAGCCGTTTGGTGGGACGCCGATTTGCAACGGGAAATGATTCACGGCGGGAATCCTGTTGATTTTCCGTCGTATGAAAAAGTTGATGCTACAAAATTTGAAGGCAGTATCCGGCAGATCGGTGATGTGATCGGTGATTGGCGTGAAGAAGTGATTACGTCACAAAATGGCGAGATTCGGATTTACACGACAACAGTTCCGGCAACAGACCGCCGTACCACATTTCTGCAAGACCCCAGTTACCGGGCAACACAATACGAATCCTCTATGGGTTACCCGCAAATTCCTGTTCCATCATATCACTTAACCACCGGGAAATAATAGATTTCATTACAAAAATACAATGAAATTCAAAAATAAAAAAGAAAGGAAAATTTTCCAGACATTCAGAATCCAGCGGCTAAAATAAGCAAGGCAGGCAACTTTTTTTGTAATAGTTACGTCGTCATACTCACCAATGTAACTATTACGAAAAAAGGTTGCCTGCCTTATTTCATTATTTCATTGAAACACCAAAAACAGAGCCAGAAGAAAAACAAAAAATGTTTGCTCCTTTCAAGTACTGATTCCTACGGACTTGTAACTTTGTATGAATATAATATATTTGTAATGTTATTGAGTCTCGACAGGAAGGTATTGACGAAAATGGTAATAAGGCTTGTTCATCCTTAAAATGGACATTTTGAATTTGTACAGACATTTGGAAATGATAGTGCGACAAGTAAATATGTTGCCGAAATTATAAAATATTGTATCAATAACAATCGAATTTTATGTAAAATCTACAGGAACAAATTAATAAAAATTTTTTATTTTTTCAATTTTTTCACCACTGCGGAACTTGCATTTGCGGTGTGACGAGAAACAAAAAAATGTTGGTGATTCTTGAAAGCGGTAGTAGTTATTAGTAGAATATTTACAAATGAATAAACTGAAATAGACCGGAACCAGAAAAAAAATTAATCTGCTTGTTAAAATTGAGTGGAGTATTTGATAAATTTATCTTCTGCGATACACGAAAAAGAATTTAATATTCTCGGAGTCCATGATGACCGATTATGAACTTGCCCATCCTCACGATTTACTTGTCCGGCGGTTTCTTGTTGAACCGGAATTGATGGCGGATT
>JAISQH010000612.1 GCA_031274385.1 Planctomycetaceae bacterium
AAAACTTTGGGGTTTGTTTTTTACTCCGACTATTCAAACGGGATGAGATTGTGTAGAATAAGAAAGGTTGGTGATTGACTCCGGGCATTTTACTTTTAAACTTTTAAACCCCTTTCAAAAATTGTTATGCCGCTGTTTGAAATTGAAACTCATTCCCATATTGTGATTGCTTGGGCTCAAGACGACGAAGGAGCACGAGGCATTCTTTACGAATACTATCCTTCCGAAGAGGCAATTCGGATTACTCGGCGTCCCCGCGACGCTTGGGTGATTTCGAAGTCAGCACTCGGAATCAACGGTCAAACCGATCCGTGTGACACGGCACGGGATTGTTTGTCGAAAGCGGCGGGCGATAAAGTTCACGCGATCCGGCTTTACATGCAGCAGACCGGCACCGATCTGGATCGAGCGAAAAAAGTAATCGAATCCAACATGGTGATAGGCTGGTAAAATGAATAGCACCAACCGAACTCCCGCCACCCATTCGCTCGCCGAATCCCTAAAACGTTTCAACATAACGATTTCCAAGTCTCAGACTCGACGACTTGATGAATATTGTTGTTTGCTTTGGGATTGGAATACGCGGTTCAATCTGACTCGGCATACGGATTATGACAAATTTGTCGCGCGTGATCTTGTTGATTCGATGTCGTTGGCGGATTTTTTGCGACCGGACGAACGGGTTCTCGATATCGGGAGCGGCGGCGGCGTGCCGGGAATTGTTTTGGCAGTCCTGCGTCCCGACCTGCAAATCGAACTTTGCGACGCAACCGGTAAAAAAGCACTGGCACTCAGTGAAATGGTTCGCGAACTTCGACTCAATATTCCGGTTCATCATAACAAAGCGGAAACAATTCTTGCGGCACGAGCAAAAGGAACCCGATTTACAACATTGACGATTCGTGCGGTTTCGCGGCTTGTCCAATTACTGCGAATGGTCGGACCGTATTGGAATGTTTTTGATCGTTTGCTTTTGGTCAAAGGTCCTAAGTGGGTTGAAGAACGGGGAGAAGCAAGGCATTACAATTTGATGACCAAACTCGCGTTGCGCTGCCTCAAAACCTACCCGACGCCGACGAGTCACCCTTTGGCTGAAACAATAAATGAAGAAGAAACAATCAATGAAAAAATAATGAACGAAGGAATCATCAACAGCGTGATTTTGCAACTTTGCCGGAAAGATGATTTTGAACAACTCGACAAAATCATTGATGCCCATAAAATCGAAGAACCGGAACCGCCGCATGAATTTCGGCGTCGATTTCCATCAAAAAACAAAAAACGTTCATGAACCGTCGGATGGTGATTCTTATTGTAACCGCGATATTGCTTCCGGTTTCGTTTTGTGTTTCGATTTCGGTTGGAGCGGCGTCGGTGCCGGTTCTTGAGACGATTCGGATTCTCTGCGGCTATGATTCGGAGTCTCGCTTTTTGTACATTATCAGGGACATCCGGTTGCCGCAAGCGTTGGCGGCGGTTTTAGCCGGAGCCGGTTTGTCGGTTTCAGGAGCCACCATGCAAAGTGTGTTACGGAATCCGCTTTGTTCTCCGTTCACTTTAGGAATTTCGAGTGCTGCCGCATTCGGAGCGGCGGCGACCTTGTATCTGAGCGGCGGCGAAATTTCACTCGCCGACAACATGCTGCTGGGTTCCAGCCGTTTTTTTGTAACAGGACGGGGCGGCATTGCACTGGGCGCGTTTTTTTGTGCAGTAACAACAACCGGCGTGGTACTTCTTCTCGGACAAGTTCGCGGAACACGGTCTGAGTCTATTATTCTGGTCGGAGTGGCGTTGAGTTCTCTTTTCTCTGCCGCGTTGATGTTTTTGCAATACATCGCGGACGATTCACGGCTTGCGGCGATTGTTTATTGGACATTCGGCGACACCGCCCGCGCCAACTGGAACAGTCTTATTCTCATGGCGGTTTGTGTGTTACCGGTTTCACTCTATTTTTTGTACCAAAGTTGGAATTATAACGTTTTGGTTCTTGGCGAAGAATCCGCACGAAGTCTCGGTGTTCCGGTTCGACGGTTACAAATATTGACAATGTTGTTTGCTTCGTTACTTACAGCGGTGCTGGTGTCATTGCTTGGAATTATAGGTTTTGTCGGTTTGGTGGTTCCTCATGTTGCCCGGCTTTGGGTTGGGTCGGATCATCGGTTTCTGTTACCTTTTTCACTGCTCTTCGGCGGGCTTTTACTGCTTATCGCCGATACTTCAGCCCGATTAATTTTTGCGCCAAGAATTTTACCGGTCTCAATCTTGACCGCCTTCATCGGCGTCCCCGTCTTTTTGTCACTGTTGCTCAGCAAACGAAATTAACCGTTCAAAAACTTGATAATGTGTTCGTGTTTTGTGGTGAAAAAATAAAATATAATAGGGAGTTGATTTTTTTCCTCAATCAATTATCATTATTGAAATTCGTTTATTCTGCTTTTCATGTAAAGTGGAATATTTTTCTGATCACCGAGATTTTATTTTATACAAAAATTACCGATGCGTACTTTATTTTTGCTGCTTGTTTCGTTGTTTTTATTCCTTGCTTATTTCTGTTTGGAATTGTCGGCACAGGAAAAACAACATGTCGGTCTTGCCTGGAATTTTTCACATGGTCAGCTCAAGGTTGCCGCTGACTGCCGTACTCTTGTCCATGAAGATGAAACGCCTTTTCTTTGGCTGGGCGATACGGCGTGGGAAATGTTTCATCGTCTTCGCCGGGACGAGGTTGATTTTTATCTTGAAAAACGGCGTTCACAAGGATTTACCGTCATTCAGGCAGTTGCTTTAGCGGAGTTTGACGGGTTGACGCGACCGACTCCCGGCGGACATTTGCCGCTTCTCGATAACGATCCGGCACAACCTGATGTGAAAGACGGACCTGATAACGATTATTGGGATGATGTTGATTTTATGGTTACGTTAGCGGAACAGAAAGGACTTTATATCGCCATGTTGCCGACGTGGGGAGATAAAGTTATCAAAAAATGGCGGGGCGTGGAAATTTTTACTCCTGAAAATGCGGAAAAGTATGGTTTTTTTATCGGTCAACGGTATGGAGCGTGCAAAAATATCATTTGGGTACTCGGCGGCGACCGACCTTGTGAACGGGAAAATGATTACGCTGTTTGGCGGGCAATGGTTAAAGGTATCAAAAATGGGGAAAAAACGGCAAAAAACGGATTCGTTCATTTAATGACCTATCATCCGATGGGCATGACGAGTTCGTCAAAATGGTTTCACAAAGACGATTGGCTTGATTTCAATATGTTTCAGTCGGGACATTCTGAAAAGGATAGACCGAATTACAAAATGACGGCGCACGATTATGAGTTAAAACCGCCTAAACCGGTCATAGACGGCGAACCTCGTTACGAAAACCATCCGATACGCGGCGATAAAACTCATACGCAATGGTTTGACGATGTTGATGTTCGGCAAGCGGCATACTGGGGAATTTTTTCCGGATGTTTTGGACATACTTACGGTTGTCACGATATTTGGATGATGTACGATGGTACAAAGGAACGGCAGTGCGCCGATGCAAGAACTTCATGGAAAGATGCCGTTGATTTACCGGGAGCATGGCAAATGTTGTATTTGCGGCAACTTCTGCTTGAAGGGCAATTACTTGAAATCGGTCGAACACCTTGTCAGGAGTTGATTGTCGGAGATAACCCGGACGATGCGGGACATTTTGTTGCATGTTGTTCGCAAGATCGAAAGCGGGCTTACATTTATATTCCGACCGGACGCCGGGTGGAACTTGATCTTACTAAACTGAACTTAAATTCAGCGTCCTCCTTTTCGTGGTATAATCCGCGAACAGGAAAAACAGTTGAGATGGTGTTACAGCCCGATAAAACTCAATCCCGTGTCTATTTTGACCCGCCCGGCAAAGAAGAACGCGGAAACGATTGGGTACTTATCGTTCGATAAACTAAAACAAAATAGACAGCTACGTTGGAAAGTGCAGTTGAACAACAGTTGCTTTTAATAACCGATGCTTTTTAGATATAAAAACAATTGAAAAAAAATACCCAATAATTCCTGATGCGCAAATAATTAAGACTATATAGGCAAACTCTTTGTCTAATACGTAACGAAAAAATGTAGTAAAATATTTGTAGAATTTCATACGAGGTTTCCTTCTTTATTACACGTGTATTGTTTCTTCTTGAAAAACTCGAAAATGATACCAAGTTTGAAATATTTTGTACGTTACGTTTATCCTCCGAAGATTCCGATACGGAACAGAATCCATAGAGCGGTCAGCGTTTCTTTGTGGTTAATCTTGGACGAGCCGAAACGGCGGTCAACAAAAATAATCGGCACTTCCGCAAAGGTTGCGCCTAATTTTCGCAACCGATATAAAATCTCTTCCTGAAACGAATATCCTTTTGAAATAATGGTTTCCGTTTTGAGTTTTTTGAGCAACCCGACACGATAACAACGAAACGCGCCGCTATTGTCTTTTGTTTTCAGACCGAGAAATATTTTTGCGTAAAAATTGATACTTCGGCTCATTAGTTGCCGGTAAAAGGGCCAGCCTTCCACTCCGCCGCCCGAAACATATCGGGAACCAATCACAATATCTGCGCCGCTTTCTTCCGTTTTTGTACGAATTGCCGGAATGTAACGTGGCGGATGGCTTAAATCGGCGTCCATGTTGAGGAGGAAATCGTAACCGTTTTCAATCGCGTATTGCATTGCGGCAAGTGTTGCGGTTCCGAGACCGAGTTTACCGGGTCGGCGAAGTAATTTCAATCGCGGTTCCGTTTGCATCTGCTCCGCAACCCAATCGCCGCTGCCATCCGGTGAATTGTCGTCAATCACCAAAATGTCCGCGTCAGGAGCAACTTCGAAAATCTCTCTCGTAATCAGAGGCAGGTTTTCCCGCTCATTATAGGTTGCCAAGGAAATTAAAAAATGTGACATTTATTAAATTGTGGAAAGTAAAGGGTGAAAAAACAGAGAATGGAATATTTTGTTATATTATTTTATTTTACTTCATTATTTTATTTTGTATTATTATTAGTGAGTTTTCCTGCCGGAGTTTCTGCACGTAATTGTTCAATCATTTGAATTGTTGCGGCTTCAACTGCCTGTTGCCATTTTGTTTCGCCGAATGTTGATTGAAACGGTTCCTGCCGATAAGCAAAAAGAATTCCTCGCGAGTTATTGATGATGGCGCCCAATCCGTTTTCGTCAAACGCCGCCGCAACATCTTTCGCCGAACCGCCTTGCGATCCGAAACCGGGAACGAGAAACCAGGTATTGGGCATGACACCGCGTAATTCTGCCAGTTGTTCTGACCATGTCGCACCGACAACCGCTCCGATATTACCGTAACGTTCGGAGCGGGCTTGAGTTGATAACGATAATTGCTGAACATATTCCGCAATACGGCGATAAATCGTTTTGCCGTCTACGACAAGGTCTTGAATCATTTTTCCGCCGGGGTTCGACGTCTTAACGAGAACAAAAATTCCGGCGTTCCGTTCGACAGCGGTTTTGACAAACGGTTCCAACGAATCGTCACCAAGATACGGCGAAACAGTCAGAGCGTCGGCTCCCCACGATGAGTGTTCGCCCAAAATACCGGCAGCATACGCTTCCGCAGTCGAACCAATATCGTTTCGTTTTCCATCGAAAATAACCGCCAACCCTTTTTTGATTCGAATATAATGGATCAGCCAATGAAGTGTTGACATGCCGTGAACGCCATATTGTTCAAAAAATGCGGCTTGAAGTTTAATTGCCGGAACAAGCGGCGCAACAATATCAATGATTTCGCGGCAAAATTCCTTGAAAACTTCGGCAACTTGTTCGTTGTTTTTCGGATCGGCATTTCGACGAATGGCTTCAGGAATCCAGTCGAATCGCGGATCAAGACCAACCAGAACAGGATTCTTTTTAGAATAAATCGTTTCAATTAATAATCGGGAAAATGTCATGGAATAAAATGTTTTTTTCAGTATTGTTATTTATGTTTCAAAAACAATTCTTTCACCGTAACCTGTTATTCGTTTTTTATTCATTTCATTGCCGTCAAAACAATTCTTTCCTCCGTTTTTAGCAAACGAGGATCAACAGTTACATATTTTACCTTATCCATTGTTTTACTTTTCTGAACTGACAATAAATCAAACGAACGGAACGAATGGTCTATTATCCGCTTTATCATTTGATTTGTCAACAAGGATTCAAAAATAAAATTTTTTCAAATTTTTATTTTTTCAGACAATAGCGTTATATTCTTTATTTGCAAAAGTTAAAGAATTTTGTATTTTTCAGGAGATTCTTCAACGCGAAAAATGCAACGGTCGCAGATTTTTCGGCAAGCATTTCTTATTCCGTTGCAAAAAAATGCTTTTGAACAATTGATTACCCGGCATATATGTCGTACCGATATTTCAGAAATGAAGGGCGATTTCGATGTTGCATTGATTGCAAAAGAATGAACAAACCGAAACTTTTTTACGACATTAATTTCAATTTCGTTTCGTAACAAATATACTTTAGGCGTAATCGTTTACGAATATTTTATTTTGACTGGACTTTTGCAAAGCGGTGCAACCTATTGAAATAAACAATTTATATTACATAAATCCGTTATTTTTAGCGTGTTTTTGTCTCAAATTTTTATTTTTCGTAACTGACGAACATTGAAATTCTAGGTGTTTCAAAATTCCAAAACGAAAATAAATTTAGTACAACACTTCTAAAACGCCAATTTCTTCGTCATAAATCTTTTTCGCATAAAGACCTATTAACTTTGCAAAAGTCCAATAATAAGTTTATTTTTTGTTTTGAATAACTCCGTTAGGAGTTCAATTTTGATAATCCCATGCAAGCGAAGCGTAACACGGGGTAGCAGCAATCTGTAACCTTTTTACAGATTGAGGATTTTATTTAATAAACTTCTGATATTCCCAACGTTTTTTCCAGTCGTTCAAATACGGTTGATACCCGATGTTACCAGTCCAACGGCGCTGAGGCGGAGGATCGTCAGTCAACTTCTTTTCCGGGTAATCCTGTCCCGCAAAACTCGCATCAATACTTGCATTCCAAAGTTCAAAATCCGCTTTCATTTTCTTTGCGATTTCCGGGTGATCCTTGATAATGTCCGTAGTTTCATGCGGGTCTTTTTCCAAATCGAAAAGTTGAAACGTCTTTCCTTGTCCTTTCATCTTAACGATTTTGTAACGATTTTCGATCCAAGCCTGCTGTTCTTGATAACGGAATCCCAGCGGCTTTTCCCGTGTTGTGAGTTCTTTCTCAAACAATGGTTTCAAACTGATTCCATCAATCGGCAAAATCATCGAATCGTTCGGCAAACCGAGCAGATCAACAATCGTTGGAAACATATCCGTTACGCACACCGGATAATTCGTGATCCGTGGTTTGATGACCGCTGGCCATTCGATGATTCCCGGAACTCGGATTCCGCCTTCAAAAAGACTTCCTTTGTATCCTCGCAGACCACCGACCGTTTCTGGTGTCATCCCTGGCAACCCACCGTTGTCGCTACAAAAAAATAGTAGCGTGTTACCGGCGAGTCCCATTTCCCTGAGTTCCCTCCGTAACGTACCGATACTCCGATCCATCGCAACGAGTTCGCCGTAATGGTTCGCCGATGCCGCGTCCAAATCCTTGAACGCGGCTTTGTCTTGATCCAACGCTTTAGCCGGAAGGTGCGGCGAACCGAACCAAATCAAGACGAACATCGGCTTACCGCTCTTGGCGTTCGTCTTCATAAATTTGACGGCTTCATTTACCGTAACATCAGACGAATCGCCGGAAAACTCCTCGATGGTTCCCTTTCGGCTCATCAACGGATTCAGGTCAAAAAAATTTGTTACAGAAACCCAGCTGTCGAAGCCGAAGCATCCCGGGTTGTGATTGTCGTCGGCAAGAATCGGTACACCCGGACCGGAGAAACCGTTCAGATGCCATTTTCCGAAGTGTCCGGTGATGTACCCCGCGTTTTTCAGAGCTTGGGCAAGCGTTTTTTCTTGCAAACGCAGTGAATAACCGTGATTCAGGACACCGCAACGGTCATGTGTCCGTCCGGTCAGAACGCAGGCGCGGGTCGGCGAACAAACTGGTCCGCCAGAGTAAAAGCGGTTGAACCGCAGCCCGGATTCTGCCATTTTGTCGAGGTTCGGCGTTTTCAAAACGGGATGGGTCTGATAACCGGTTTCACCCCAGCCCTGATCATCGGTCATCACAAAGACGATGTTCGGCTTCTCTCCGGCGAACAGCACAGAACTCATCAGAATTACAGTTGCGAAAAATAATTGTTTCATCGGGGTTTTCCTTTCGGTTATTGTGTTAATATAGTGACGGATTTGCCAACATCAAATGTTGTTTTCGGCATCCGCTTTTCGACGGTGATTTCGAGAGGCGTTGTGTTTTCGTTTCCGAATTGAGGATCAATAAGATCGTAATCTTTCGTTTCGGCTTCGATTTTATCGTACAGTTTTGACAATGCGGCTTCACTTTTCGGCAACACTTCCGGCATCGGCGGAGCAACCGTTTTAATTTTCCGTACCGTAACCTTATATTGACCGAGCGGGGCACCGTTGAAATATCCGTGCGTGAAAACCGTTGCGGTTCCGTCTGCGGCGGTTTTGCCGTTGACCGTCCATGGCAACGGCGGCGACGAATGTAGTGTAACTGTTGCGTATTCGACCGGTTTGCCTTCCTGCGTTATAAAAATTGTACAGGGATAAAGGTTCGGCAACCCGTCCGGCGGGGTCCGCTCTTGACGGCATCCGGCAAAAATAATAATGTACAATAATAAAATCAATAATCGTTTCATTGGAATACAAGTTAGGCGTGTTGATACAAACACTTGGAATCGTGAAGGATGCAAAGAATAGAGTTGAATTGTTAGGAAAAATGTTGAAACTTATGAAATACATAAAATAAATGTAACCGTTCATGAATATTTACAATATTGTGCGGTGTTATCACAAAGAATGTAAATGGATATTTCAAAACAAAATGATTTGTGAACGGTTACAAATAAATAATCTAAAATATCGTCATTTGATTTTGCCTATATTAAATATTATAACGTTTCCGATTCGCCGCCGTTGGTGGTTGCCATTGCTCCCCAAACACACCTTCCGCTTTGTTGTTCCTGTTGTAAGGGTGGTGACGACAAATGGAGCCCGCATATTACCGAATTTTGTCATTGGCGCGGCAGTCGGATCGGTGTTCATACTCATAAAATCTCCGATACACGCCATCATATTTGCTCGTGCCAGACGAGCAGTTCCCGGCTTGCTGCCGTTAGGATCAGATGGACAAACGAGTGTCGCAATGGGACCGCCAAGAAACACACTACTCGAACTCGCTGTGGCAGAGACAGATGTGTAACTGGAAACGACTGATTGGTACCGTACTTGTTCTTCATAAAACGGGCAAAGGTGGAAGAGCCAAGAATAATAGTGTGCGACAGTGCCGTTACCGAAATTCACTTCGGCGGTCAAGGAAGGCATTGAATCGTGAACATCGTGATAACCTTGAACGGCAAGGGCAATCTGTTTCATGTTGTTTGTGCACTGCATTCGTCTTGCCGCTTCGCGTGCTGCCTGAACTGCTGGTAACAAGAGTGCGATTAACGCGCCGATAATCGCAATCACCACGAGAAGTTCGACTAACGTAAAGCCGAATAAAAAGTTACGAATCGGATGTGAAGAACGGACAGAACGAGTTTTTAAGAACAAAAACTCTCCACTCTCCGTTTTTACCTTTTTGCTCCATTCGTCATAGATAGCCCCCCCCCCCCGTCATTGCCCAGTTTAACATTTGGTTTTTCATCGTAAGTTTCCTTTTTGTGAATGGTGAAACAGTGAAATAATAGACTTTGCATTTCAAATCGCAAAGCCAATAACTCAAACAGGTTTTCCAGATTACACGAAACAAGAACAGGTGTCAATACCCTTTTTTCGAATTTTAAAAATTTTCTGATTATTCCAGATTTGGGGGGTATGTTTTTTTTTCGATTTGACATTGCTACGACGAGGTTTTGCAGCCAATCGTCTGCGTAACGCTTTCTGTTGAGTCGTTCCGCCGAACAACGACAGCCCGCATTCAAGTGCCGTGAATGCGGACACCAGTCCCAATAGTTGTACAAAATCGCCCACGTCCGGCAACGCAACTTCGACGACCGAACCGTGAACCCCCTGTCCCCGCTCAAAATATTTGTTTTGAGAACGCATCAATCTGTCCAACCTATTACTCGTCCGATGACACTTTTTGTTCTCATAATGTAACAACCAGACCTTATTATTGTTACATAAATCCAATACTTTTTCCTTCACAACACCGCTTAAATTCCTGCCCCCCCAAAAATGGAATAATCAGAAAAAAATTAATTTTTTTGAAAAACGTCCTTGACAAGGAATAATGTTTTCGTGTATGATATGATATATCAAAATGATCAAAATAAATGTCCGTTGAAAAAATTCGTTTCATCTCATCAATTTTTGTCAATTTTATACTTTACAAAAAATAATAAAAAATAAAATGTCACTTACTATTACAGAGCGTACTTTGACTCGTCGTGTGTACGAATCCGTACGTGATCTTATTCTTGATGGTAAATTCCGTCCGGGTGAACGATTGGTTCGCCGTAAGGTTGCCAAGCAATTAGGGGTCAGTTATGTTCCTGTTACGGAAGCACTTTATATGCTTGAACATGACGGATTGGTTGAAAATCTCCCCAAACGCGGTTGTCGGGTAAGAGAACTGACATTGGCTCAATTTCAAAACGATTTTGTTATTCGGGAAGCGTTGGAATGTCAAGCGGCTCGAATCGCTGCAGAAAAAGGAAATGAAGAACAATTTTCCCGGCTTTTTCAGCAGGCAATACGGCTTGATCGTATTCTTGGCGAAGCCGATACTAATTCTGCGTTGGGTGTACAAATGCACACCGAATTTCACTTGGCTGTTGCGCAAATCAGCAATCTGGAATCATTCATTGCTGAAATCCAAAAAATCTGGAAACAACAACTTGCCAGATGGAATTGGGTTAGTGCCACATTTTACAAAAAACCGCCCAAAGGTTGGCATGAACAGTTGGTTCGTGAAATTATGTCCGGTAATCCTGACCGTGCCGAAAAAATGATGCGGCAACATACTCAATATGGAACCGATATTGATCATGATGCCTTTGAAAAGATTATTGAACAAATGTAAATTCATTAATTAAATTATTTAAAATTGACTGTTGACGGTGTCTGTCGAATTAGATACCGTTTTTTAAGCGTTCGTTTTTTGATATATCAAAATTCACAAGCCCTTCCAAAGGAGAATTACACCATGAAAAACAAATTGTTTACTGCTCTATTGTGTTTTGTTTCTTTTCAAGTCAGCCTTTTTTCGCAGCAAAATCCAGACATTGACGTTTGGGTCAAGCAGTATGAAGGCGGCATCAAAAAGCGTACCGAAGAACGGCAAAAGCAGAAACCTGATTTTCAAACTGATCTTCAGTTTTCAAAACCGGATTACGTTGTTTTCGTACCGGAAGTCGAACCGGAAAAAATCGGTGATATGTACAATGATCATTTTCAGGTCTTTGATAAACCGAACGGAAAACTCTTTGCCGTTTGGTGTCAGGCATCTATCGAAGGTGCTCTCGATCAACATGTTGCTTTTTCACGTAGTTTGGACAAAGGCAAAACTTGGGAAAAAACTCGCGTTCTGGCAGGAAATAAAACTGTTGCCGAAGGAATTGTAACAAATGGTGCGATTGCCAGTTGGGCGTTTCCTTTGGTAAGCCGATCCGGTCGAATTTATATTTTGTATAATCAATTCGTTCCCGGTAAGGTTTCAACGAACCGTCAGCATACCGGAATTATGATGGGAATTTACAGCGACGACGACGGCGAAACATGGACAAAACCGGAAGAAATTGCCATGCCGCGAACTTCAAACGACGGCACCGATACGTCTGTTCCACCGGAATGGGTCGTTTGGCAAAAACCGTTACGTTTAGGTAAAAACGGAAATTATCTTGTCGGTGTGAGCCGCCATGTTCATCCGGCGTTTCACCAAAAATATCGTACTGTTACGGAATTTATTCATTTTGACAACATTGATCAAGACCCGCCAGTCAAAAATCTTGTTGTTCGTTGGGTGATGACTGATGACAAAGTTTTGCACACCGGCGTTCATTGCGAAGAACCAGCGATTGTCAAACTTCCCGATGGTCGGCTTTTTGCCGTAATGCGAACAGGAACCGGTTGTCCGCAATGGTCAATCAGCAACGATGACGGCGAAACATGGAGTCAACCCAAACCGCTGTTAATGAAAGATGGCGGTGATCCGATTCCGCATCCGATGTCACCGTGTCCGATCTATGATTGGAAAGGAAATGAAGCGGCAAGCGGTTTTTATTTCCTGATGGCACATAATCGGTACGAAAAATGGAATTCGAATCCCTGGCAGAATCGCGGTCCGCTTTATCTTTTTGCAGGTCGTTACAAAAAAGATGCCGAACAACCGGTTTGGTTCGACGCTCCCAAAAAGTTTATCGAACGAAAAAGCGGCAATTCGTTTTATACCAGTACAACTATTTTGAACGGTAAAACCGTGTTGTGGTACAACGACCAGAAATTTTATTTGCTGGGACGTGTGATTGATGAAACATTTTTTGATGGCAAAGCCGATGTTGACTTATATAAACCCGGTGAAATTGACTTGTCCGCTTACTCGCCGAAAAAACACACCGACGGCAAAGCCATCCGGTTAGGAACATCGCCAAAATTGGAACTCAAAAACGGTGCCACACAGGGAACCTTCAAGCAAGGCGAAAAGATTTTTACAAACAGAAATTACGTTGTGATCCAATGTCCGAACGAATTGAACGGTAAAAATTTCGTTCACAGTAACATTGAATCGCTCGAAGTGGTTTGTCGCAGTAATGGAATGGTTTACGTTCTCACACCGCTTAAAGACCGCAACCAAGATAGCGTTACGGAAAAACTTTTAGAACTTGGATTCGAAAAAGTTGCCCAGCCTGAAATGCTTCTTTATGAAACCTCCAACGCTATTGTAACATTGTATCAAAAAGAAGTGAAGGATGGTGAAACACTCCATTTAGGAAAATGGAGTGTTTTAATTTACTAAAAAGAATTTGGTTGGGGATGTTTTGTATCTACTCCAAAAGAGATATATCAGAAATGGGAGAAACGACAATTCATCCGTCCGTCAAAAAATTACGGGTTTATAATCGGTTTCTTCACGCATTTGAACTTTAATAAAATTGAATGTTACAAAATACAAAAATACCCATTTTCCCCCTGTTTAAAATGTACAATAAATCTATGATGATGAAAGTTACCAATTTTTTAATTTGTTTTTTGCTGTTTGTTTATTCTGTTACCGCTTCGGAAACAGTTGTTTTGACCGAATCCTTCGAAAAGCAACCCAATCAGTGGATCACGCTTGAAAATGGTTTCAATGGAAAAGCAGGCTGTTTCAACGGCGAAACCTCTTTGGCGTTCAACGGCAATTTTAAAGTAACACGTTTCGAAATGGCTCTCGCTTTCAACGTGAAAAATCTTCAAGACTCCGGAATTGATCCGCCGGACTGGTTGCCGGTTTTTCGGGTTTCAGGACAATGGGTTCCCGGTTCTTTTCAAGCCGCACTCATCAAAGGGAAATTTGCCCTACATTTTCATAACAGCGGATCAAAACGTATCCGAATCGAATCGCCTCCGCTGGAAAACGAGCATTGGTACAAAATTCAAATCATACTTGATACGATTTCACATAAAGCGTCTATGTTTTTGGACGATAAAGAAATCGGTTCAATGGAAATCGACCCGGAAATTCACTATCTGAACATTAATTCGCCAATACTCGGCGCAATCAATAATCCCAAAGGAATTGCCTTCAAAGGTTTGATGGACGAGTTCAAACTGACCTTAATGGTTATTTCACCGCGTGAAAGCGACGATCCCAGAAATATCAACAAAGGTAATCGGATTCCTTGCGAATTGTATTGTGATCAGCCGTATATTGTTGTTTTGGAAAACGGTACTTGGGTTTGTACTATGACAACCGGTCAAGGACATGAAGGTGACAAAGGGCAGCATGTCGTTGCAACCCGCAGCACAGATCAAGGAAAAACGTGGGGAAATTTGATCGATATTGAACCCGTTGGTGATATATCAGCGTCTTGGGTTGTGCCGCTCTTGACTCCTTTCGGACGGATTTACGGTTTTTATACCTACAACGGTGAAGGCGTTAAATTAGGACGAGACGACACGCATGGTTGGTACGCTTATCGGTATTCTGATGACGGCGGGTTGACATGGTCAAAACAATATCGGATTCCGATGAGACGGACGGCTTGTGATACGTTGGAAGTGAACGGAAAAGTTGTTCAGATGTTTTGGGGTATTTGCAAACCACGCATTGAAGGAAACGAAGTCTATATTCCGTTTACAAAACTCGGCAAATATTTTCTTGAAGAAGGTGAAGGCTGGATTATGCACAGTAACAATATCTTAACAGAAAAGGAGCCGGAAAAAGTTCACTGGGAAATGTTGCCCGAAGGCGATCACGGAATCCGCCATCCCGAATACGGCAGCGTTCAAGAGGAACATAATCTTGTTCCTCTGGATCAAAAGGATTCGTTTATGTGCGTTTATCGAACCACGATGGGTTTTCCTGCTTGTTCGTACAGCAGGGATCGTTGCAAAAGTTGGAATTCACCTGAAGCAATGATTTATGCAACAGGGCGAACGATCCGGCATCCAAGAGCGTGTCCGATGGTTTGGAAAACAGGGGTGGGAAAATATCTTTTCTGGTGTCACAATAATGGTGGAAAATCGTTCGAAAACCGAAATCCGGTCTGGCTTTGTGCCGGTTTGGAACGAGACGGAAAAATTTATTGGTCTCAACCGGAAATTGCAATCTATTCAGATGAACCGGGACTCCGAATGAGTTATCCTGACTTGATCATGAAGGACGGCAGTTATTGGATTTCCGAAACACAAAAGGAAGTCGCCCGGATACATAAAATCGATAACTCCATGTTAGAAGGTGTTTGGAAACGTCTTGCCGACGAACTGGATTCCAAGAACGCTCCTGCGGTCATTAAAGACGGACTTCTCCTTGAAACAAGTAACAGAAAATCGGCTTTTCCAGAAATATCCCGCGATGTGTTGAAACAGAAAGGTTTTTCGTTCGATTTTGTTGTTGATGTTCCGCAAGGCGGATTCAAGAACGAAACGGCTTTGATCGATAATCGTGATGTTAATGGTAAAGGTTTTGCCGTCCTTGCCAAAGAAAACGGTGCCTATTCTCTCGAAGTTACCGGAGATTCAAAGGAGCCGCACGATTTGATCCGTTGGACATTCGACACGGCTCTCCTGACGCCCGGCAAACATCGAGTTACAATTATTGTCGAAGCCGCACCACAACTGATTCTTTCCGTTGTCGATGGTCAATATGTTGATGGCAACGGCAAACGCGAGTTCGGTTGGGGACGGTATTTCAACGCTCCCAACCGGCTTGATGGAAACGGTACGATTTCTTTAATACCGGAAATCAATGTTTTCAGGTTTTATGACCGTCCTTTGAAAACGTTCGAAGCAACAACAAACCAAAGTGTCCGCTAATAACGTTTCTATTTTCGTTCGTGAAGATTTTTCAATAACATATTCGTACAATAAAATAAAGGTCTCGCTTCACATGGGATTTACCAAACAAAAACTTCGGGCAGGACTTCCCGCTTATGGCGGATGGGTGATGATTGCTCATCCAACGATCATCGAACTCTACGCCGGCGAACATTTCGATTGGATTTGTCTCGATATGGAACACACGTCCATTGACTTGCGGTCGATGCACGAATGTATTCTGGCAGCCAAAGGAATGGAGGTTGATGTTTTGGTCAGATTACCGTCACACGAACCAAGTATTGCTAAAAGAGTCTTGGACGCCGGAGCCGCCGGAATTATTATTCCGTGCATTAATTCGGCAGAACAGGCACGGCAGGCAGTTGCGATGACAAAATATCCTCCCGAAGGAAATCGCGGAACGTCCTTGTCACGAAATACCGATTTCGGACGAAATTTCAAAGACCATTTTGAAAATCATAACGAAAAAGTTATCGTAGTCATTATGTTGGAACACGTCGAAGCGTTGAACCATCTTGAAGAAATTCTCCAAGTGCCGGGAATTGACGCAACATTTATTGGTCCTTACGATCTTTCAACCTCAATGGGATTGTCAGGGCAGCTCGATCATCCAAAGGTTGTCGCCGCTCAACAAAGGATACTCGAAGCGTGTCAGAAATATGGAGTTCCGGCAGGTTATCACGTTGTTCAACCGAACGAAAAACTTGTTCGGCAACGAGTTGAGGAAGGTTTTTGTTTCATCGGCTGCGGTCTTGATACGGAGTTTATCATACACGGTTGCCGAAAAATGATTCCGTCAACAAATAAAATAACAACAAAGCAGAACAGTAACTGATGAAAACAATTTTAGTGACAAATAAAGAATACGTTAAGGCTTCCACCGTTTTTTCCGGTTACAGTAAATCAACGATTCTTCCGGTGCCTTCGGACGAATCCGATTTGGCGGAATCAGTACGAAAATATGCTGCACGCTGTGTTATTGCCGGAGTGGAAAAATATACCGGTCTGCTTTACGAAGCGTTGCGTGAAGTTACGGAAAACTCCGGGTCAAAGAACAATTCTTATGGTTCGTTAATTGCCCGATTTGGAGCCGGACATGACGGGATTGATAAAAAACTTGCACGACAATATGGAATTGCCGTGACGAATACACCCGGCGTGTTGAGCCGGAGTGTTGCGGAGCATACTTTTTGGCTGATGGGTTCCTTATTCCGAAACATTATCAAAGGTGACAACACCATGCGGAGCGGAACATTTCCATCCTTAAGCGGTTTTGAACTCGGCGGCAAAACGCTTTTGATTGTTGGAGCCGGAGGAATCGGACGGCAAGTTGCGCGAATTGCCCGATTCGGCTTTGGAATGTACGTTTTTGCCGTTGGTTCCTGCCCTCTCCATGAATTTTCAGAACGTCAACAAGTTTCACCGGAACGATTTCTGAACGAAAACGGAATCGAACGATATTCGCACGAAATTGATTTACTTCTCCCGGAAGCCGATGTAGTCTCACTCCATCTCGCTTCAACACCGCAGACGTTCCATTTTGTTTCAAAATCACGGATCAATTTGATGAAACCATCGGCGGTACTAATCAATACAGCGCGGGGAGCGGTGGTTGATGAAGCGGCGTTGTTCGAAGCCTTAGTTACGAATCGGATTGCCGGAGCCGGTCTTGATGTTTTTGAATCCGAACCGTACAAACCGGTCACACCCGATTCGGATTTCCGAACACTTAATAATGTTGTTCTGACTCCGCATCTTGGTTCAAGCAGCGTCGAAGCTAATCACCGGATGGCTGAATTAACGCTCAAAAATGCCGAACTTTTTTTCGAACAACAATTTGATAAAATGAACCTTGTTCACTGATAAAAAAGATGAAAGACCAACCATCTCAAACCGTCAACCCGAAATCGGACAATTCGATTTCGTCCGCTAATCCCAATGGATTATTTGAATGGATTCTTGTACTTCTTTTCGTATTTATTGTTGTTGTAATGATTATTTCGATTTTTTATCGATACGTTTTAAACGATTCGCTTTCATGGTCTGATGAGGTTATTCGTTTTTCATTTGTCTGGTTCACGTTTCTCGGATCGGTAATTGTTTTTCGGGATAACACCCATATTCGAATCGATTATTTGCTCGAAAAATTGTCACCAAAAATGGGCGTTATTGTAGAAAAAACCGGTTGGTTTCTGATTATCGGTTTTTATCTTTTCCTTTTTATTGCGGGAATGATCTGGTTTTTTGAAACACAGGAACTCAGATGTCCAGCATACGCCGTAACTGTCTATTTTAAAAAGTTGCTCTTGACATTCCTGTTTAAATTTCTTACTATTTTTCTATGACATTGAACGAACATCTTAATCGGGTTAAATATCTTGAATCACGTCT
>JAISQH010000643.1 GCA_031274385.1 Planctomycetaceae bacterium
TTTTGTTTTTTAATGTTTCGCACAAAGGCGCAAAGAACACGAAGGTTTTGATTCTAAACGGATTGATTTTCTTTGCGTCTTTTATGTCTTTATTCGCAACGAAAAATAAATAGACTTGTTCCATTATTGTCAACAGATTAAGCAGATTGAACAGATTTTTATCAAAAACGAATCGGTTCAATCTGTAAAATCTGTTGACAAAACTACAAAACTAAAATATCCTCTTTGTGTTCTTCGTGGTGAAATAGGTAAACGATTATTATTGTTTTCCTTCTTCTGCGGCAAGTTGTTTCAATAAAATACCGATTGTTTGGGCTGGAGTTGTATTGAGCAGGATTTCCTTTTCCTGCATGGAAAGACGATCTAACACTCTGGCAAGATCAGCATTCGATTTGTGTATTTCAGACAATAACGGCACCGCAACCGTTTCCGGTTGGTTGGCGTCCAGCCGGCTTTTCAATGTTGCAATCTGCTCAACACGCTCCAACGCAGAAAGTGGACGACGTAAATCCGTTTTTTCGTACGATTGAAGCGATTTGCGCCAGTTATAATAATTTTGGAGCGTCTGGAATAATTCGTAACGACGCGGAGATTGCTCGATACTCTCATGCAACTTCCTGAGTTTTTGTTTCTTATCCCATGAAAGGTCTTGAAACTTTTTACAGTTATTATAAAAACGGTTGTAAAGTGATTCGTCAAGGTTTTCGATTCGTTTGACACGGCGTTTCAATTCCGAGAACGAAGGGTGATAAACCGTTAGAGAATCCAATATCCGAACAGAGGACGAAGGACGATATTCTTTCGGATCAATCGGTTCCGCGTTTTCGGGCAACGCCGGCAGAAAAAGCCGCCGCTCCGCCAAAAGCCGAAGCAATTCCGGATCGTCATCCAGAACAGTTAAATACATGTCCAACCGGTCAATAATCGGCGAAGCAACACGAAGCCAAAAATTTTTGTCCGGCGCCAAACCTTCCCCAAGATGAAAAGCGAAACCAAAAAGCAAAAGAAGCAGAAAACCTGTTAAAACGGTTTTCCATGAAAACCACCGTTTCGCCTGAATTTCCGCAACCGCTTGTTCCGACGAAAAAACAACCGTTTCGAGTGTCGATTCGACAAGTTCTTTATTTGGCTCGTCCCGTTCCAATAAGTCGAGAAACTTCCAACTTTCCTCCAACCGAGTCAGTATTTCCCGAAACTTCGGCTCCGCAGCCAAACGGCTTTCAACAATCCGGCGATCACGTAACGACAACTCGCCGTCAAGATATTCGACAAGAATCGCTTCGTCCGAAGAAATAGAAATAGGAATATCCTGAGTATTGTCCGGTTCGGAAGACATGGGGAGTCGTTGTTAATAGTCAGTAGCCGGTTGTCAGTTGTCAGTATTGTTAGGATTGCTTGAAAATTGTTTTGCGGCTCTTATTCTAACCAAAACCGGTTGCGTTCTCAAGAGAACTTTTTGAGAACATTTTAAAAAAATGTTCGGCTGAACCGGTTGCGGTCAACTCTGTTCGACTTTTGAAATTTTATTTCATTTGTTCGTGTGTGCCGGAATGGATTGTCATCATTTTCCGAATTTTCCGATAAAATAAACGTTTTATATCATCATTCGCAAAATTTCAGCCGGTTCTATTGGAGCGAAAACTTTTTTTCGTCGAAAAATAATGACAAGTGTTCTCTTGTAATTTTGCTGTCGATTTGTAAAATGGGAATTTACGAAAAATGGGAAAAATATAAATTTTATTAAATAATAATTTGATATTTTTAATTTACAAGATATGCTATACAATAGTGATTGTTCCGTTGTTACGGTTCACTGTGAAATTCACCTTTCTTGACGTTGGAGCGATAAAATGACGATGCGTCCCATTCAGGTTCTCAGGCAGTTTTTTTCCGTTTTGGCTCTTTTTGCCATTGCTTTAACAAACTCTTTATCAGGAGAAGAAACTCAAGGCGAATATGCCTTTTACACTTCTCCACAAGGAACAAGTTATGTTGCTGTTGGCTTGCGGGGCGTTCCGATTACGAGTACCGCTATACCGGAAGTCGTGTTTCTTGTTGATACGTCCGCCAGTCAAGTCGGTCAAACTCGGCAAGATACACTGGCAACGCTTCGCTCCACAATTGAAAATCTTCCGGCAAACGCGCAAATCCAACTTCTGGCAATGGATGTGGAAACAGAACCGCTCACGTCCGGTTTTGTGCCGAAGGGTTCGGCGGAACTCAATGCGGCTTTGGCAAAATTACAACGCCGCGTTCCGCTTGGTGCAACCGACATTGGCAAAGGTCTCGAAACCGCGAAAAAAGCGTTCGTCGGACGCAATACCGAAGCACGCCGGGCTGTTGTCTATTTTGGTAACGGACGAAGTATGGCGAAAACGGTTGATGTTGACTTGTTCGCAAAGGAAGTCAGCGATTATGTTACAGCAAGGATTCCGTTCACCGCTTGCGCTGTTGGAGTCGGAACGAATCTTGGTCTTATCGGTGCTTTTACCAATCAGACCGGCGGTAATCTGATCGATATAAATGCTAAAATTCAACAAAATATCGACCTTGTTACAACGCAAGGCGAAGCCCAAGCCCGCGTTAAAGCCATCGCCGAAAATAAAAAAATCATCGAAGCCGAAAAAGAAATTGTTGTTGAGTTGCCCAATTTCGCTCGAATTATCGGAAAACAAGTTGCCGATTCTGTTACTGCTACGATTGTTTGGCCCTATCAGGATTCTTACGCTTTTCCCGACGAATGGGAAGTTTATCCGCAAAAACTCCAGCCGATTCGCAGTGATCGGGAAACGATTTTTGTCGGAAGAACCAACGAAAAACCCGTGCCTTTCACGTTCAAACTCAAAGGCGGTACGCCCGGAAACGAAATGGATCTGGCTTGGAATTTCGTACCAAATCAGGAGCCGGGAGCCGTTTCCGGTAACAATTTTCTTGTTGCGGTTGTTGAACTTGCCGCCAAAGACAACGGTTTGACGATGCCGATTGTTGGGTGGGATTCGTTGGCGACTATTCGTGACGGTTTTGTTGTCAATATCACCGACCAAATTAACAGAGCCGATGCTGCCATCAAAACCGGTAACCGCAATCAGGCATTGACGATTTTGAACAATGTTTTGCGGCTTGATCCGAACAACAAAACTGCCGAACGGCTTTATAAGACTGCCGACGAAAACATTCAAGAAGGTGAACCGCTGAAAATTGAAGAGGACAGCGAAGAGGAAAATACAAACGCCGGAATTATTGGTGACAATAATTCCGACGTATCTGATGTGTATCCTTTGCCTCAGTTGGTTGATACGGTAACGCAGGAACAAAATATTGTTTCGCAAAAAGTGATGAATGAAGTGTTGTACACGATCAAAGACGCGGGATTGCGAATCAACGACGACCCGGAAGGCGCGCTTCAGAATCTTAGACTCACCGCAGCGATGGTTCGGGACAACACCTCACTCGGTTCCGACGAACGTAATTTGGCACTGGATCGGATTGGAAATACCATTAAGCAAGTGGAACATGTACAATATATTAACACGTTTAAACGAATTCAGGAAGATACCAATGCCGCAGCAGAACGTGACCGGCAACAGGCACTTCATGATCTTCAGGAAGCGCGGGTTAAAGCCATTCAGATTTTTAATCGTTTCAATTCTTTAATGAATGCCGGCGAATATAAAGTTGCAACAACGGTTGCCGAAGTGGCAATGGAAATGATTCCTGGCAGCACAACGCCGTTCGCGGCTCAACGTCTGGCGGAAATGACCAGTTACATTGTTGAATACAATGAATTACGGCATCGACGGCATATCGGGTTTGTCGAATCTCTCATGTTAGCGGAACGGTCTTTCATTCCGATTCCTGAAGAACCGCCGCTCACCTATATTGAACCGGAACGCTGGCTTCTCCTTTCAGAACGCCGGAAAGAACGCTATGCGGTTTCCGACCTTTCGCAATCCGGTGCGGCAGAAAAGAAAATCAGCAAGGCACTTGAAAAGAACATGGATTTAGACCTCGACGAAAATACAACGTTCGAAGATTTGTTCAATATGATTAAAGATAAAAATCCGGGAATTAATATCGCTATTGATCCTAAAGGAGCCGGAACGCTTGGAATTACATCCAGTTCACCGGTTGTACGGGAACCGATGAAATACAACGGTATTAAGTTACGAAGTATTTTACGGATTATACTTAGCGAACAGGATTTGACTTATTGCGTCAAAAATGAAGTTCTTCTGATTACTTCGGAAGAAGAAGCGAAAAAATATATGTCGGTCAAAGTTTATCCGATGGCGGATCTTGTTGTTGATCCGACACCAATTTCCGGCGGCATGGGCGGAATGATGGGCGGAATGAGTGGAACGATGAATGGTGGTGGGATGGGCGGTATGAGCGGCGGTATGGGCGGGATGGGCGGAGGAATGGGTGGAGGAATGGGTGGAATGGGGGGCGGCATGGGCGGGATGGGCGGTGGAATGT
>JAISQH010000652.1 GCA_031274385.1 Planctomycetaceae bacterium
ACAAAAAAACACGAAAGAATTTTTGTTATCACTTTTTTATTACAAACGATTTGCAACAAATTGTATTTTTCGTGAAATTTCGTGTGTTTCGTGGTTAATCTCGGTTTTTAGAAGTTCCCTTTAACGAATTGCACGCAAAGGCGCAAAAAATTCATGGTTTTAATAGACTTGTTCCATTATTGTTGTTATTGTCAACAGATTTTACAGATTCGTTTTTGATGAAAATCTGTTAAATCTGATCATCTGTTGACAAAACTAAAAAGTCATTTTATACAGGAAACTTCAAATCAAAACAATCCCTCAAAATAAAATGTATGTTGCCAAGCGATTACTTTTATTGTAAGGGATTGTTTTGGTCTCAGGTTTCTTGTATGATATTGCCTGTCTTCGATTCCGGTGCCAACGAACAATCTTGATCCGTGTCATTTCATTGAAAAAAGACGGAACGTTCATTGATTTGCCGAGAATGGAGACTATTTACTGTGTTGATTTTCAAACCCGATTTCCTGTTACCCGCAACAACTATGTTAAGTCTTCAAATTATTACGTCGGTTCTGTTTTTGTTTGCGTTTTTGACCCAAGAGAATCCTCCGCAACCGGAGTTGCCTGCCGATCAGGGGATTCGCCCTGATATTGAAGCCAATTACGCCCGCTCCGAAGCGGAAGCCGAAGCACTTGGTCAGAAAAATAAAGCGTTCATGGAAAAATTCTACGTCTTCCGTGAAATCAACAAAAAATTAAACGCCTTGAAAGTCGAATATCCCGCCGCCAAATCAAACATGCAACAAGAAATCGAAAAGGAATATTGGGCGTTGTACAACGAAGGTGTGAAAATCTATGAACAAATGCTGGCTCTCGGTTTTGAGGCGTTCGACGAAACGCCAAACCGTAACCCGTTTGTCAATAATATTCTTTACGGAATGGTCGAATGGGAATACCGCCGCGAAAATTACGAACAATCCGTTGAAACATTTAAACGGCTTGTTGCCAAAGGGATTTCTAAGGAAGCGGAAGTGATTTACGCTTACGCCGGACTGGCTGCGTTACTGACCACCGATCTGGATCACGCGGAATCGTGGCTCAAAACCGCAACCGAGAACGGCTATTTGGAAAAAGTCTTAAAAAATATCGCCGAAACCAAAAAAGGGCAAGAACAAGTGATGGCTCTTGAAGGATTCTTTAACCGTATCCCCCAATTTAAAGAAGACTGGGCAAAAGAAACAGAAATTCGTAAAGCCGAAACGGAAGCAGGTGAAAAAGACCCGGCTAAAAAATTGCCTCGTGTTCAACTTAAAACGACCAAAGGAACTCTTGTCATTGAACTGTTCGAAAACGAAGCCCCCAACACGGTTGCCAATTTTATTTCGCTGGTTGAAAAAGGATTTTACAACGGAACGGTTTTCCATCGTGTCCTGCCTCAATTTATGGCTCAAGGCGGTGATCCGACAGGAACCGGGCGCGGCGGTCCGGGTTATGCGATCAACGACGAATGCGGTTCGAAGTTTCCCAACGCGCGGAAACATTTTCGCGGTTCTCTGAGTATGGCAAACGCCGGTCCCAATACGAATGGTTCGCAGTTTTTCCTGACTTTTGTTCCGACCGATTTTCTCGACGGACGCCACACGGTGTTCGGCCGCGTTGTCGAAGGAATCGAAATCTTAGCCGACATCCAACGTGTTGATCCGCAAGATGAAGACAGCATGATTCCTGTTCTCGATAAAATCGAAGAAGCAAAAGTCCTCAATAAACGTGAACATCCTTACGAACCGGTTAAAAATGCAAACCAACGATAATGGGAACCCTTCATACACATTTCACCACGAAAACACAAAATCACAAAAGTAACACAAAAAGGTTTCTTTTTGTAACTTCATGTTATAAAAACATGATAAATTAATTCCTTTCGTTTTTTCGAGAAATTTCGTGTTTTTCGTGGTAGAATTGTCATTTTTAGAAATATGTTCAAAAATCAATAAAGTCCCAAAACATAATTGTAATTCCTTTCTTCATTTAGCGCACGGCAATGACAGTGGGGACAAAATGACACAATATCAAAATATCACAAAAGAGGAAACGTTCAAAGCCCAAATTTTTGCAGACTTTTTCGGTAAAGCAAAATATGGATACGAGCCAAACATTGACAACATCGACTTTGTTGTTACTGATTCCAAAACACGGAGTGGACTCTTTCGCGACGAACCCGAAAATTCGAGACATTATTTATGGGCAGAAGCGAAAAAAGGAGAGCACGATGTTTTTGTTATGTTGACTCAACTGATTCTTACATGCAAGAAAACATATCAAAAAGGTCAATATCTTGCGCCTCCGTGGCTCGGATGTTTTGATAAAACAAAAATTGTTTTTGTGCCGTTCCACGATATATTGCCGATCTTTAACGAAACAGATTTCAACTGGAACATCACGCCAAGTTGTAACGATTCAGCCGACTTCAAAAAAGCACAGAAAAAGGTAAAAGAACTCATTAGCACAAAAATTGTCATTTACAATCTTAAAACAGATGACAAAGAAATAAAAGAATTTATCAAAACACATTTTATTGAGGGTGCGTCCGCTTCAATTAAGAGTCCTATTACAAAAGATAATTTCGTACAAATCTTTATTAAATGGGTCAAAGAAGTGAAACCCTTTATCAATATAAAAAAAGAGGAATGGACAGAATTTAAACAAAAGGGGATTCTTGATTGTGATTTCTACCGCGCCGATATGATGAGCGATGGCGGCAATGTTATTACGCTTGCGGAGAAACTAAAAATCATTTTAAAAAACGACAATTATAAGTTTCAGGCTGTTTTCGGCGGGCATCTGTTTAGGCGGGAGATTGATTTTACGGACGGAGGAGATGCGTACAAACGTTTCTGGAACAAATACGAACGACCGCCGGCGAAAGTTTTTCAACAGTTTATTATTGATCGTCGTGATTTGTTAGTGCCGGAGAATATCCGCGAGCGCAAAGGTTCCTTCTTTACGCCGAAAATCTGGGCGGATAAATCAAAAGAATATATCGCAAAAGTGTTCGGGAAAGATTGGCAGGAGGAATATTACGTGTGGGATTGCGCTGCAGGAACAGGAAACCTGCTTGCTGGATTATCGAACGAATATAACGTGTGGGCTTCCGACATTGAAGAAGCAAATGTCGAAACAATCCAAAGCCTAATCGATATTGACGAAAATCTAAACCTGTTACCTTCTCATGTGTTTCAATTTGATTTTTTGAACGATCATTTTGACAAACTGCCCGAAGAATTAAAAAAGATTATTAATGACCCGGAGAAACGCAAAAAGTTAATCGTTTACATCAATCCGCCGTATGCGGAAAGTTCGGGCGGAGAACATGCCAAGACCGGAGTCGCAAAGGATCACCGCACACGCGATGCCTATTTACATGTATTAGGTAAGGCTTCCAATGAATTATTTGCTCATTTTATGGCGCATATTTATCATAAAATACCGGGAGCAAAGTTAGCCGTATTTAGTACGTTAAAGTACCTTAATTCTTCAAACTTCGCAAAATTCCGATATTTTTTTAATGCCCAATACAAAGGGGGATTCATCTGCAATGCCAATACTTTTGATAATGTTCACGGTCAATTCCCCATTGGTTTTTTGATTTGGGATTTATCTGTTAAAAAATTCCCTTCAGAAATTAAACTTGATGTATTGAACAATGACGGCGTTAAAATAACAAAAAAAGGATTTTATAACGGATTTCGTTTTATCAATGAATGGATTACGGATATGTTTGGGGTGTTGTCGGTAAGCAATATGATTGGCAACCTCTATTTTACCAGCAATGACTTTCAGCAGAACAACCTTGTGTATATTAGTCTGGCAAAATCAAAAAGCCATATATCACATGTCGCGTATAACTGTGACATATTTATAAAATGTTCCGTTTATTTTGCTGTCCGGCATTGTTTTGAGCATACATGGATCAATCACAATGACCAGTTCCTTTTTCCTAATGATGGTTATAAAACAGACACAAACTTTCAAAATGATTGTTTGATCTACACGTTATTTCACGGAAAAAACAACATCCAATCACAACACGGCATAAACCACTGGATTCCTTTCACCGAAAAAGAAGTCAGTGCCCGTGAAAAATTTGAATCGCATTTTATGAGCGATTTTCTCAAGAAAAAAACATTCAGTCGCGAATCGCAGGATGTTCTTGATACCGGACGAAAAATATGGAAATATTATCATTCCAAAATTAAAAATGATAAAGCATTTTCTGTCAATGCCTCTTTTTACGACATTCGCGACTACTTTCAAGGGCGCAACGAAAAAGGAACAATGAAAACAAAATCG
>JAISQH010000564.1 GCA_031274385.1 Planctomycetaceae bacterium
GTCAACTTAACTTCTTTAATGTACATAAAATTCTGTCATTGCTCAGGTCGAATTGTTACTAAAAATTCAATAAAAACATCAGCCAATAATCGGAGTTGGTTATGGTACATTATTTCGTATCGGCGGGGAATCAATTAATGTACGGAGTTGTTGACGGTGTTCCTGACAATGGGGCGCAGAATGATAATCGTAACACGGCGGCGGAATGTAAAAGGTTTTCGGTTCGTTGGCGGCATCGAAAAGACGTTGCCCTTGCGAAAACGGAATCGTTTGATCCGCCTGACCATGACTGATAAAAACGGGATTGTGAAATTGACTGATTTTATCAATGGACGCCAGTTGTTCCCGAAGCAGCCAATGAACCGGCAGAAACGGAAGCAACCGCTGTCCCATATCACCGAGTGAAGTAAATGAACTTTCAACAATCAACGCCCGCGCACCATCCTTTGCCGCAATATCCACCGCAACACTACCGCCAAGCGATTGACCATAGAGAATAACATTATCGTTCGGAATTCCATCGTGCTCCGCTAACCAATTTCTTGCGGCTCGTCCGTCGTCCAGAATACCCGAAGCAGTCGCTTCACCTTCGCTCTTTCCGTAACCGGCATAATCAAAAACAAAAACATGACATCGAAGATCACGGCTCAATTGAAACGCCCAATCCGTCAGATGGGAAATGTTTCCGGCGTTTCCGTGACAATATAAAACGGAACCCCGCGCCGTATCGCCTGTTACCATTTTCGTGTAATCGAAATAACGTCCGACAAGCATTTGATGACGCGAGTTTGGGAACCGTACTTCCTCCGAAACATCGTACACCGCAGAACCCTTGACCACATCCCAATTTCCAATTGGATATTTTGCCGGATGAAACGTCAATTTTCTTGCAACAAAATCAGCGTGACAACCAATAAAATAAACAAAAACCGATATCAGTCCCAACACAAAATAGAACAATTTCCGATACTTTTTCATGGTTTATCCGGTCGAACCGTCAGTAAAAATTCCGCAAGAGCGTCAAGTTCTTCAGCCGTTCCGCTCCAAGGCGGCATGGAAACAACCGGTTTGTTCAATGTTCGGAGTTTTTCAACGATTTTCTCTTTGCTTTCACCGTACAATAACGGACCGGCAGCAGATAAACCGTGATCAACGGCGTGACAATTATTGCAGTGATACATAAACACCATGCCGCCAAACCGAATTTTTTCAGTCGGAAGTTGCTGCCAGTACGACGCCCGCAAAAAACCGCTTTGCTGACGTTCCGCAATTTCGTCACCATAAATCTGGTTGCCAAGTACGGTTTGATCGACAATCCACGGTTTGCGAACCGCCTCCCGAATAAATTCTGCCGAACTGAGCGCCGTGAGTCCGAAAATGAAAAGACAAACCGCAAAACCAACATTGATCGAACGGGGATTCAACATCGGTCCCAAAATAATCAACAAAGTCATCAAACCGCAAAGTCCAAAGAAAATCGTTAGTAAAACATTGAGAAGAACAGAGCGTTCCATGATAAGCAGGACACTTGGCGAAAGAAGAAGGAACCACCAAATCACTCCAATTAAAACTGTTACAATCCCGAAAATCAAAGGACGGGACATTCGACGCACGATTTTTTCAAAGAGCGCACCCGAATCAGAAGCCATACTCACGTTACGGAAAGTCCATGCGGCGTGCAGAAAAACGTACAACGCCGCCAGCAAAATCGATGCACCGGTTCGAATCACTGTTTGCGGCAAAAATTGAATATTGAAAAAAGCGTGCCAAAAGTTACCGGTTTCACTCCAATTAGCAAAAAGCCCCCGCGAATCAAGCATAAACGCCGTAATTCCGGTAATCAGCACAAGGCTAATCCACGCGGCAAGAGCGTAAATCCAAGCAATGACGACATGAGTTTTTTCCGGCAACCGCGTCCAGAAATAATACATGATGAACGCGGCGACGATTTCGATAATGAAAAAGACCCACTCAATCGCCCAACCAAAAACGAAAGTCCTGATGAGCATTTCAGTTGCCAACGGAGACGCCAGCGCAATTGTCCACCAGATGCCGACTCCCGTAATGGCTCCAAAGGCAACCGTCAAAAGAACAAAGAATCGGGCGTGCTGATGCCAATATTCCCGATACGGTTTGTCGCCGGTTTTGATGGCAAATTGGTTTTCCAATGCAATCAAAATACCGCCGCCAACAGCATAATGAGAAACGAAAACATGAACAACGGCAATCACTGCAATCAACATCGGAGCCGTCAGACCGGGAACGTACCACCAAGGATAATACATGGAACTTGATCTCCTACTAAAACTCTTCACTCTTGAAATGAACAAGACACATCAACAGAATTATTCTATAACTGTAAGATGGTATTGTCAACTGATTGGCAACAACCCAACGGCAAAGGTTCCGTTTGACTTTTCTAAACTCAAGTTACGTCGATGAATCTTTCCTGTTTTTTCGGTTTATGGTACTGCCGGTTTTTCCGGCACGTTATTCCGTAGAATGTTTTCCGTGTCAAGAAAGAGAAACGCGGGGCGTTCATCCGGTGTAACGGAATAACATTGCACGTTGTCAAGCACGATGTTTCGCGCGTGACGAACATACAAACCGTAAGCAGGAAGCGAATCACCAAACATGCGATTTTCAGGATAACCCTTTATATTTTCAGGAACAATTCGTTCGGCATCCATTTTGGTTCCGCCGCCGGGGCTGGAGAGGATAATGTCACGTAACGTTATATTCTCAACAAAATGTTCTGGAATACCCGAAATGATCGACGACATTAAACTCTCACTTGTTGCCGTCACACCGGAAATAACAACATTTTTCAATATACCGGGCTGATTGGTTCGACTGCCCAACCGAATGAAAATCGGCGTTTGAATATTTTGCATTGAAATATTGGAAATGACAATTCGATCCATTGTCCCGCCATCAACCACTTCAAGAGCAATGCCGGAAATGTTGGTTGTTGCGGCGGTAACACGAAGTTTTTCTTGCCAATGATGGATATTGTTTTCCGAAGCCGCTCGAATGACACAATTACTGACCGCAATGTTTCTAAAACCGCCGAACGATGCCGTACCAAATTTAATCGCGTTACAATTCGAAGCAATAATGCAATTGCTGACAACAACATGTTCGACGATAAACTTGGGATCACTGCTCTTAAAACAAACGGCGTCATCGCTGCAATCAATCCGGCAATCGGAAATCACCACATTTTTGCTGTCAATATCAATTCCGTCGTTGTTATGGTTTCCGTGCGAATAAAGATGAATACCGCGTACGGTAACACCGTCGCAGTGGAACAGATTCAGCGTCCACGCGGCGGAATTTTTCAACGTTACCTCTTTCACCGTCATGTTCCGGCAACGCCGAAACCGTACTAAATGCGGTCTCCCGCCTTTTCCGTCACCGAATTGAAAATTCCGGTGATCCCCCATACCGTCAATCGTTCCGTTGCCGACAATACCGGCATTCTCAATCTCTTCGGCAAATATAAAAGATCGTTTAGGATAATCTGCCGGATGATTGGTTGTTCCTTTGAGAGTTGCCTGAGTGTGCAGATTTAAGGTGACGTGACTTCGCAGAACAAGAGAGCCTGTTACAAAAGTCCCCGACGGAACATGCACCGTTCCGCCGCCCTGCTCCGCGCAATCGTCAATCGCTTTCTGAATTGCCGCCGCATTATTTTCGGCTTCCACCGACGCACCATAATCAAGAATAGTAACATCAACCGCAAAGCACGGCAAAATACCGAATAAAATGTGCGTTAGAAAAATTGTTGAAACAACCGGAACTATGATTTGTTTCATCAGATACATTGTCGTTTGTGCCGTTCGGCGGTTTTGGGGGTTGCTCATTGTTTTCTATTAAAAAATTTTTGATTATTTCATTTTTTGTTTGGTAAGATTTTAGTCGCGCTAGCGACGTTATTATGCATAACCGGCGGTGTAGCGCAGCGCAACCGCCGGATTACGTCCCCCCGCCACAACCAAGTCGCGCAGCGACGACATCATCAATATTATCAAGTAAAATCTCTTTCACCCAATTCCCTAAACTTCACTTTTGATAATATCGCCGCTGCGCGGCTTTGATTGTTGGCGGTAATTGTCCGGCGGTTGCGCTGCGCTACACCGCCGGTTATGCATTATGCCGTCGCTGCGCGACTAGGGAAAAATGATGGCTAAGGGAACTTTGAAAAAATGGAACGATTAAAAACATTTTGAAGCGATACGAATCACGGTGGGAATAACCATTCGCATAGCGCGGGCGCGGTGGCTGATGATTCGTTTCACTGCCGGCGTTAATTCGCCGAACGTTTTGTGATATTCGACAATTTCAAACAAAGGATCGTAACCGAAACCGCCGTTTCCAACCGCTTTGAAAAGGATTCTTCCACGACAATATTGTTCGCTTTCGCACTGAATGTTGCCGGAGGGATCGGCAAGAACCGCCGCACACGTATAATACGCCGTTCTTTTCTCCAACGGCGTTTGACCGAGTTTTTCGAGAAGCAAGCGGTTATTGGCTTCATCGGAAGCGTTGGCGGTTTCTGATAATGGGGCTGATCGCGTTTCGGCGGAGGTTGCCGACAACGTTTCGGCTAAGAGCGCGTAACGTGCCGAGTAAATGCCGGGCGCACCGTTCAAGGCGTCAACTGAAAGTCCGCTGTCTTCGCCAATCACCCAAGCATTGAGAAATCGGGCTTGTTCCGACGCTTTTTTTCTTGCGTTTTCGAGAAATGTGGTTCCGTCTTCGACAAGATCGAGTTTTTTCTCAAAATCCGCCAAAGTACGAACTTCCACATCGAACGGAGCAAGCAACTCCGCTAATTCGAGTCCTTTTTTCCGGTTGTTGGTTCCGAGTACGATTGAAAACATGAAATTATATTGGTTGGAGCGATGATTTCTTAAAATGCCGGTTCACGGTGACTGAATTTTTTCTTCGGCGGGGACGAGGTGAATGACGCTGATTTCCGGTTTGCAAAAGAAACGAACGCGGGGAGCCCAACCGCGTTCCAAACCGCTGCCGCGCGTGACCAGCAGGGTGCCGCCATTCGCAAACCGGAACAACCCGCTCAACATTGTACGCGGAGTTTGTTTGACAAAGCCGTCGCCGCCCAGTCCGAGTGCTCCGTAAAACGGAAGCGCGACCTGCCCGCCGTGCGTGTGACCGGCAAGCATCAGATCGGGTGCCCGCGCCGCGTCTTGGTAACCTTCGTCCAAACCGGGGTAACGTTCACTGCGAAAACCCTTGATTGCAAAATTGGGGCGATGCCCGACCATAATCATAAAATTGCCCGTTTCCGTTAAACCGCGTTCGCCCACACTTCCGGCGGAATCGCTCAACGAAAGAAGAATCATGTCGATGGGACCTTTATTTTGTTCGACGCCTAAATTTTCTAAAATTGTCGATTCGTGAACGATTTCAACGCCGGTGTTTTGAAACAGGTCATTGGTTCCGATGTTCCCGTCAATCGCGAACACGCCAAGCGGAGCCGTTAGGGGAATTTCACGAAATAAATCGTTGAACCGCTCCGGCAAATCGGCAACTCCGTACGTTCCTTCATAATACTGTAAATAATCACCGCCGAGAAGAATTAAATCGGCGTGTTGTTCTTGAATCATTTGAAGGGTTCGCCGTTCGTGTTTGCCGATCCGGTCGGTTTGAATGTCGGCAACGAAAACAATTTTGAGAGGTTTTTTCAATTTCGGAGTTTCGATCACATAGTTTTCAACGACAAGGTTGTAGGGTTCCCAAACGAGCATATCGAAACCAATGCCAAAAATCAGCAAACCGAAAACAACTGAAAAAACCCCCGCGCCAATCCGATGTTTTCGGAATAAAAAACAGGCGGCAAGAAGTAAAAAAGCACTGCCGTGATAAGTTAAACCTTCCACAAAACATTGCCCCCGATTGGTCTCGAATAGTTTTGAAAAAACCCGAATACCGACAACTCCCGCTATTCCGAACAGCCCAAGACTGAAAAGGTCAATAAAAACAGACAAACGCGGTTGAACATTCTTTTTCGGAGCAGCCGGAAGGTAAGGCAAGCCATCATAAACCGAACCCGAAAACGTTTCCCCCCAACCCGATCTCCATGACAACAAAAAATAGAACCCGCCCCAAAGAATCACATCTAAGGCAAACATCATAAAATGAAAAGGAATCGTATCCATGTGAGTTGCGGGCGGTGTTGTTTTCTAAGGAAATCGTCGGAGGGGTTCGGATTTGGTGAAGGTTGACATTGAAATCAATTTTCGTAGGGCGTTCGTTCCTTGAAAAAGAGTGTAATTGGGTTTTCGTTTTGTCAGCAGATTTTACAGAATTTACAGATTTGTTTTTTATGAAAATCTGTAAAATCTGTTGACAATAATAATGATAACGGAATAAATTTATTGAACTTCCGTTCCGGCGGAATCGTTTTACGGTTGACCAATTCCGTTCTATTTTATCAGAATGAAACGCTTTGGGGAATCCTTGCCCGGCAACTTTATCGATAGACTCTTTTCGCTTGAATTTTCGGTTTTATTTTTCTTTTTATGAAGTAATTAAGGTAGGCGACCTCTCTCCGAGAGGTTGCGTCGGCGATGCCGACTTTGGTTTACTCGCGTTCCGTAATTCAAATCGGTAAGTACGCCGATGCTATTTACCAAATGGCTACGGAAAGCGGTTGCCTACCTTAATTAATTTAACTCCCGCCAAATGAACTGACGGCACTTCTTTTTTTTAGACGACCGTATCCAACGCGGCGAAGTCAAGCGATTTTGTTCCTTGATGGCACGTCAACTCGATTTCGCCGAAATTACCGTCTTGAAAGATATGGGCGTACTCGTGCCGAACCAACTCCAACGACGCAAGGAAAACTCCCACCATTAACGTTTTATGTTGACCCGGCACAAAGAGTTGACGAAACGCCACCCGTTCCTCTAATTTGAGACGTTGGTAAATTCGTTTCATGTGGGTTGAAATCGGGGTTTCGTCATAGATGACCTCATGCTTGGCTCGGGGCGAATTTTCCCGAAGGATACGCCCAAACGCGCTTACCAAGTCCCACAATTCCACTTCGCGAATCGGTTCTTCCGCCATATTGCGTGGTCGCGGCGGAAGGTCGTTGGCGAGTCTTGGAAAACGGAGTTGCCAACGTTCGCTCCGGGCTTGCAGCGAGTTGGCGGCGTCGCAAAACTTTTTGTACTCCAGCAACTGCTCCACAAGTTCCTTACGCGGATCGTCCGCTTCTTCCTCCACACTCGCTTCGCCGGGCAAAACCTCAAATGATTTAATCTCAATCAACATGCTCGCAACCGACAAAAAATCACCCGCCGTATTCACATCAATCTCTTCCAATATCGACAAATAATCAAGGTATTGCTCCAATACCAAAGTAATCGGAATGTCCATAATGTCCAACTCGTTCTTGCGAACTAAGTAAAGAAGCAAGTCAATCGGACCTTGAAATATCGAAAGAGAGGCAGTAAACATGTCGGGGGTCTAAACCTTTGATTTATCTGATTAAATGATTACCGCTACGGTGAGCATGTTCCAAAACAAAAAACGTACCAACATCCGAATCATTTTCCATTCTCAATTTTCAACTTTCAATTTCAACATGAGATCGACTTCTCCGACGGTGACATTGAGACTTTGGGCGATTTGGCGTGGGGTGTAACCGTAGTTATGGAGCATTTCGACTTGCTTTTGCAAATCAAGACGCGAAGAGGAATGGGCGGGAGCGGCAACCGCAAAAACCTTACCGCGTTCCCGTTCCGCCAATTCGTCGTCATACAACGAACCAAAAGATAAATTAGTTGTCCGTTGCAACGGCAAAGGCGGCGGCAACGGCTTTTCGTAATACGACGGTTTGGTTCCGTTTCCGGTTTCCGGCAACTTGGACGCGGTGAACGGCTTAGCGGTTGCAAGCGTTGCATTCGGTTGGAGCGAACCGGTTGAAGCGAACCGGTTTAACGGATTGCTTTCTTCGATTTTGAGAATGGTGGCGTGGGGAACAGGTTCGGGCGGCTCCGCCGTAATCTGTTGCTCAAACCGGTCAAGCTCCGATTCAAAATCATTCAAAACAAGCGATTGCGCAGGAAGTTCGGCGGTACCGGCTGGTATGAAACCGGAAAAATGCTCCGGTTGTCTTGGCGTCTCTTCGTTTTCTTTTTCTCTTGCCAAAAATTCTTTTTCTCTTGCCAAAAACTGTTGAGATGGCTCTTTGTTTTGCGGCGGTTTCGCGTTGAATTGTGCCAACTGCTCAAAGCGTTCGAGCAGCAACTCCATTCGATTCGCGGCGCGGTTGGCTTCTTGGGTCAACGTTTGGAGAGCAACCATTTTGGAATCCAGCGTTCCGATCATTTGACGACCGATTTGATGAATTTCCGCTTCCCATTTAGCGATATTGCGCGGCGAATAGGCGCCGTTGAATTGCCGTTCCGACAAATCCGCAAGCGGAACTCGTTCTGAGGCACCGGCATAAGAGCGTTCGGGTTTGATTTTGACGGATTCTTTCATGGGTTGTCGTTTTCGTTCTGCGTCTTGCGCGGCTTCCGCAACCGCGCGGCGTTTGGCTTGTCGTTCCGCTTCGAGCCGCCGGCGCTTGAATTGGTGCAACAGCAGCGACGCCGTAGTAATAATGATCCCCGCGATCATGTAAAGCGTCGTATTGTCCGGGTCAAAAAGCATGGTTTTTCAAAATCGTAAAGTTGGTGTTGCCTCCGGTAACGGACACCGCTTGCTCTTCAACCCAAAGAATAACAATTTTTCCGATTCCGTTCAATGGGAATTTTGACCCCAAAACGAAATGAAAACAAAACGAAATTCATGGTTCGTTTTGGGAAAGACAGGAAATGGCAAAGAGGTTCGTTTGATTTTTTGCGTCTTCGCGCGCAATCCTTAAAAAACAAAAGAAACCGTTCCATTTTACCCGGCTCCCCAGTTGGGGAGTTTATCGAATTTTTCAGGTTGAATCAGCTATTGGGCATTTTATATTCAACAACGGAACTGTTCAAGAACAAGACATTCCACCACCGCATTTTTTACCGCGTTCAAATTATATTTGTGAAGGTTATGAAAAATTTTTGAAATAATTGGTCGAGTGCAAGCGAAATTGACCCACCTAGTAACAAAAAATAGTGAAGGATTATTATTAAAGTTTTTCCGTTAACCTTTAACTCCGTATTCGTTTCATGATTCAAAAAATTAAGTCAATTAGAAGTGCTTTCGCTGTGACGGTGTTTCGGGTTGAAAACTTTGTGGTTTGAAGTATGTCAAGATCGTTTCGATCTCGATTTAGGCGGTGGGCAAAACTGTCTATTGCCGTTAAAACCGTTTGAGTGAGCGGAGTATCAGCTTCTTTTCCAGATGGTATCAATAGGAGTAATTGTCTATTTTGTTTTTCATGTTTGCGCGCAAAGACGCAAAGAATCAAACGAGCATCTTTATCATATTCGGTTATC
>JAISQH010000169.1 GCA_031274385.1 Planctomycetaceae bacterium
CATTTTTAAAAATCCTCTAAAACGAAAAAATCGCCGCAATTAAATTGATAATTGGATACGATAAAGATACTCGTTTTGATTCTTTGCGTCTTTGCGCGCAAATGAAAATAGACAGTTACAAATCACAGACCACAACGCCACAATGAAACACTTATTCTTTTTTCTATTCTTGACGTTGCTTGTTTCGCCGCTGTATGCGAATGGCAAATTGATTGTGGTGATCATCGCCGCGACTTATCAAAATAGCCAATCACCCATCATCACACGATTGCCTTACACTGTCTTCGATGCGGAGTTTGTTTCCGAATCGCTGAACTCTCACGGATTCCCAAAGTCTGACCGCCTGCTCCTCTTGGAAGGCGAAACTCCTGAACCAACAAAATCCAATCTCGAAAAAGAACTCCGCGTGTTTCTGCACAAAAAATGTTCGCCGGAAGATACAGTTATCGTCTATTTTAGCGGACACGGTATCCTCGGCGAAAATGGACAAACCAGTAAAATCGTTCCGTCCGATTTCAACGCAGACAATCTTGACGCTTCTTCCGTCTCGGTCAACGATTTGCGGAAACTACTCGGACATTGCGAAGCCAAAACGAAATTCCTGTTACTCGATTGCTGTCATTCCGGCAGCGAAACGTCGCTCGTACCAGCAGGAATAATAAAAAGTGTACCAGTAGAAGATTCACTCGATGTTATCACAATTGCAAGTTGTGGTGCCAACGAAAAAAGTCATTATTGGAAAGACAAGAATCTTTCACTATTCAGTTATTATCTCGGTGAAGCATTGCGAGGCGATGCCGATTCCGATCAAAATCAAACAATCACCGCCGATGAATTGTTCGGGTATTTGTACAATAACGTGTCCCGAACCGCAACAAAACTCGGCTTTGTTCAGAATCCTGTACGGATTCTGCGTTCCGGCGTCAAAGGCAACCCGACACTGTTGGCTTACACCAAACAGAATCAAACACTCGATCAGTTTTTTGACAATACCGCACTCAAAATTGCTGCGGAAATACAAAAGAACAAAATCACAATAACCGGTGCGCTTCCGTTTCTCACTGTTAGCGAAGGCAATAAAACAACAACAGGTACCGCAGAACTTGGTAATTTACCAAAACAGTGCAGCGAAAAATTACAGACTCATCTTATCAGACACGGTATTTCGCCGATTCATTACGACGTGATTAAAAATGCGTTACGGGAACAGAATTTAACAGTGGATGATGTTTATTCAGGAAAGATCAACACTATCGCCGGCACGATCAAGTTTATCGACCCAAACGCTGTCAAATCGTTCATTATCGGAAAAATTACACGGCACAAACAAATTGGTTGCGTCTCCTTAACCTGTGAACTAATGGGATTGCCGAATGTTGTGGTTCTCGGAACATACAACGGTACGGTTCAACTTTCCAACGGCGAAATAGCAAACACAGGTCAATCAATGCAACCGCCAAGACAGAACAACGGCGAAAAACGCGAAAATAAATTTACAGCAAACGCATTGCCCTCAGCGGAGACGGAGTATCGACCGGAAGTTGTTCCGGCATCGATTCTTCCGCCTCTTCCTGCGAACAATTCGTTGCCGGTTTCGCTTGTTCCGATTCCTTCCGTCGATGCAACGATTTTTAAGGTGTCGATTCTTGTTAAACGTGGCAACCGGTTTGTTGCGGTTGAACCGATTTACAAAGATGGCAAGACGTTTGTTCCGCTTGAACGAGGCGATATTTATCGTATCCGAATTACGAATCCGGCGAATGAGTCGGTATTAGTGCGGGTGTTAGTTGATGGTTTGAACACGTTACCGGAAGAGATTCGGGAACCAAAGCCAGTCAAGTTTGCTGCAATTGCAACAGCCGATAAAATGCAATACATTGAGTTACTTCGTCAAAGCGGGGCGATTATTGAGCGGAATGATGAGGGGACTTTTTATCGGGTTGCGTCTCCGGCGAGTTTGGATGATGCGCGACCGTGGGTTTTCGCACCGTACAAGACTAGCGAAATTACCGGTTTTTTTCATCAAACGGGCAAGTCTGGCAGTTACAAAGAGTTCCGTGTAACCGATGCTCCCTTTTCGGTTGCCGGTCAAACAAACTTCACCGACCAACTTGGGCTGATTTCGATTGGATTTTTCCGGTTTGTCCCGAATAGCGCAACCCAATCGGTTTCCGACAAGGGGGCGCGAGTTGGAACCGGAATGGGCAATGCTTATCAAATACGGGTTCGTGAAGTTGATGATTTTGTAGTTGGCGGAATTTTGGAAACACAACAGATTTATTATGCACCGCATTCCGATCTCGACTTACCAAAAACATTCAAGGGAATTTCTAAAAACATCAGGGAACGCACAGGTAGGTAAGGATAGTTAAGGGTAGGATTTATCGTAACTGTCTATTTTGTTTTTAAAAACTATTTATTTTAACATTTAACCACATGTAAATTAATATTTGTCTGTAATATTGGATAATTTACGAAGGTTAGACAAATGAAAAAGAGGCGATTTTGACCACTTTTAATTTTTGTACAGGACAAAATAGACACTTACGTTTTGAATCGGTAAAATTCGGTCTTGTCGCTTTTGGTTGTTACAACTTATTTTGAAATAACAAGTTACGGAATCAATTTTTTATCCGGTTCGGTAATTTTTCCCTGTGAAGAAAAATTTTTCCGACTTTCTTGACGATCTGGAAATAATATTGAAGAACTGTCTTGTAGTCTGTACCGCCTGTTTCTTTTTGTCCCATTATTATGGGATTGCGGAATCCGAACGAGTCCGCAATTCAATCGAGTTGTTTTCCGGTCATTCCGGTGACGACATAATTTATTACACGGTTTTGCGTGGTGTAACATTTACATCGGCAGACCAACCTTACTGTAACGGAAGCAGTGTTCCGATTCTTTCGTTCGGTGAAATGTTCCTCGAAAACGGAATCCGCAAGATTCCGCACAGTGTTCACGTGAATCATGCTCTGGTTGATGGGCAACATGTTTCACAGTATTTTCAATTGTTTCAACAATTTTTGAACGATTAACATTCACCATCCCCCCCCTTATGGATATCTTTGTTCTCACGGATGTACTCCCATGTCATAAAATGTACGTATTTTACCTATCCAATTTAAGGAGAGTATTATGTCAACACATCACTACAAACATTTTTCTAACATTAATTCACTTCGCCGTTTCAATTTTGAACTGCTGTACCAATTTCTGTCTCCGTTTAAGGACTATCTAT
>JAISQH010000184.1 GCA_031274385.1 Planctomycetaceae bacterium
CGTTGCCGGAAAAATTTTACGAACTTCAAAAACCCATCGCCGATGACCTAACACAACGTTTGGCATGGATTCAAGCGGTTGATCAATTGGACGAAGAACATCATGACCTCTTGGCACAGGTTTTGCCCCACCCGCCGAAGAAAGATGATCTTGACGCAAGACTTGCGTTAGGGAAAATGTTCGCCACGCTCCATCGCGAATTGGCTGCCGACGTTCTGGATTTCAAAGAAGTCGTCCGGCTTTGCAAAAAATTAAACATCGCAAACGAAGTCAGGCGTTGGGAAACGTTGGCGAAACTTCAGGAAAAATATCTTGACCTTCTCAAGTCGCTTGATATTTGGGATTTACAAACCGCCCGCCTTTTCGCAATCCATCAACAAGACCCAAACGAGTTTCAACGGTTTCACAATCACTTCAAAGAAAACGGGACACAGTTTTTTCTGCTTGGTTTAGTCGATATGAACAGGGCGCAGAAAGAAATTCTTAATAAATTCCGCGAATTTGTCACCCCGCTCGTCTTTGCGCCGGAATCATTCAAGAATCATTTCGATGAATTCGGCTGTCTTATCCCTGAAGCATGGGATCATGAATCGTTTTTACTGAATCCCCCCCTTCGCGATGACCAAATTACAATGGCGGCAAAGCCGGAACAACAAGCAAACGCGGTGTTGCGAAAGATTGCCGGTCTCGGCGGGCGTTACGCAACCGATCAGATTGTTATCGGAGTTCCTGATCCGCAGGTTATTCCGTTTGTTGAACAACGACTCGACCAAGCCAAACTTGAATCTCGTCATTTTGAAGGCACCCCCATCAAAAAAACCGCTGTTTATCGGTTTCTTGAAATCGTTTCCGCGTTCCGCGACTCTCAAATGTTCGCCGCGTTCGCTGAATTAATCCGTCATCCCGATGTCGAATGGTTTTTAAGGAATGACCCGGAATTGCGTCTCGATCTGCTCTCCGAATTAGACCATTACTACAACGAGTTTCTACCCGTAACCGTCAGCGATCAATGGCAATCAAAAATCGATACCGATAACCCGCAGTTTAATCAATCTTTTGATTCGCTAAAACTCGTTTGGCAAAAGATTAAGGAATTGCTCGGCGTCGAATTTCCCTCGACGCAAAAACTTGCCCCCTCTCTCTGGAAAGAGAAAATTGATGCCATGTTGCACCGTCTTTATGACGGAAACAACCATCGGCTTGTCATTGAAACTCTTAAACAGGTCAACTCCGCTGTCGGAACTCTTCTCAATATTCCTGAAAAGTTGTCACCCCAAATGACTTTTTCCGAAACATTGCGTCTAATTCTGGCACAAATCGAATCAGGTAACATCGCCCCGCATGAAAACCCCAACGCGATTGAACTCATTGGATGGCTCGAAATCGTAATGGACGACGCCCCGATTGTCATTATAACCGGCATGAATGATGGTTTTGTACCGTCGTATTTAACTTCGGACATGTTTTTGCCGGATAAAGTACGGCGTGAACTCGATCTCGAAGACAACCGCCGACGTTTCGCACGCGATGCTTACGCCCTGTCGTCCATTTTGGGAACCCGCCAATCGATTGAAAACGGTCACGCAGTGCAATTAATCAGCGGACGGCGTTCAACGGAAGGTGACCCGATGCTTCCGAGCCGTCTCTTTTTCGCCGATACACCGGAAACCGTGACCCGCCGTGTTCAGCAATACTTCGGCGCCCCGCAGCCGGAACCCGAACTCCTTCTCGCCGGAATGATTAAACCCGGACAACCCGAACATTCCGCTTTCAAAATCCCTGATACCGAAAAACAAGAGAAATTGAAATCAATGCGAGTCACAGAATTCGCTGATTATTTGCGTTGTCCGTATCGATATTACCTCAAACACCGCCTGCGCTTGGAAAATCTCCATGACGCCAACGAAGAACTCGACGCGCCGGCGTTCGGGACATTGATTCACGAAGTTCTTAAACAGTTCGGAAGAAGCAATATCAACCGTTCCACCTCCGAAGAAAACATCGCAACCTTTCTCAGAAACACATTAAAGACTTATGTTTCCGACAAATACGGAGAAAAACCCCGACCGGTGGTTGCGATCCAGATGGAACGGGCGTTGAAACGTCTTGAAGCGTTCGCGGGATGGCAGGCGAAATGGGCTGCCAATGGACACACGATTCTCAAAACGGAATTGGACTTCAATAGCAATGCGGTCACTCTTCTTAAAAAGGAAGAACCAATTTTACTACGCGGAAGAATTGACCGTATCGACCGCGACGAAAATACCGGAAATCTCATCGTCTTAGATTACAAAACGTCCGACTCCGCCTCCGAACCGGAAAAAACGCATCGAAAGAAAAATGCCGATGGCAACTTGACATGGATTGATTTTCAATTACCACTATACTATTATATATTGCGTGAATCAGGTTATAAAGAGGAGATTAAACTTGGTTACGTTCTGCTGCCGAAAGATACAGCCAAAACAACCGAGAAACTAGCCGAGTGGACACCCGATGATATTCAACAAGCGGTTGCTCAAGCTGAAGAAATCGCTCGTCACATTCTAAAAGAAGATTTCAAAATTGCAGACGCCCCTCCCCCATACAGCGAAGCGTTCGCCGCCATTTGCCTCGATAACGTTCTCGTTTAGTAATTGAAAATGGATATTGTCAACAGATTTTACAGATTTTACAGATTCGTTTTTTAACATAATCTGTTTAATCTGTACAATCTGTTGACAAAATTAAAACAACTTTGAAGTTCAAAAAACAAAACGCTAAAGAATCCAAAATAATTTTCAATTGTCCATTGTCAATTTTCAATTCCCAAAGGGTATTTTTATGAGTTTATTTGAAGACTATATTTTATCGCAAAAGGCGTATTTTGAATCGAAATGGTTCGAGATATTGCGGATTCCCAGTATTAGTGCGATTGAGGAGTTCCAACCGCACATCCGGCACGCCGCCAATTGGTTTCGTGACCATTTTCAAGGAATCGGACTTTGTTCGGAGTTAATCGAAACAACCGGTTATCCGCTGGTCTACGCCGAAACACCGGCGGTGGCGGGTTCTCCGGTGGTGCTGGTCTACGGTCATTACGACGTCCAACCCCCCGACCCGTTGGAACTTTGGAAATCTCCGCCGTTTGAACCCACCATTCGCGACGGGAATGTCTATGCGCGCGGCGCAACCGATGATAAAGGTCAATTCCTAACGCATGTTTTCGCGGTGGAATCGCTTCTCAAGTCGGGTGAGACCTTGCCGTTTCAAATCAAATTCATTGTCGAAGGCGAAGAAGAATATGGCGGCAAAGCAATCGACCACTTTCTCCATTCGGACGAAGGTCAAAAGAAATTGGCTTGTGATTGCGTTTTGGTGAGTGACACCAGCATGTTCGGACCCGGGCAACCAACCATAACATACGGCTTACGCGGAATCGTTGCCTTCGAACTCTTCCTGACAGGTCCCAATCGTGACCTGCACAGTGGAACATTCGGCGGTTCGGTCTTCAACCCGGCAATTGCATTGACCCAAATTCTGTCGCAATTCATCGACGAAAAAGGAATTGTTCAGATTCCACAGTTTTACGATGACGTTATTCCGCTGACCGAACGGGAACGAACTCAATTCGCTGCCCTTCCTTTTGACGACGCTGCCTTTTTTGAAAAAATCGGGTTGACACAAGGTTTCGGCGAGATCGGCTTTTCAACAAACGAACGCCGCTGGGCGCGTCCGACGTTCGATATTAACGGTTTAACTGCCGGTTATCAAGGGGAAGGTTCCAAAACAATCATTCCAAGTAAAGCGTCAGCAAAATGGACTTGCCGTTTGGTTCCGAATCAAGACCCGCAAAAGATAGCGGATTCGGTTCGGGAATTTGTTGCGATGCGGATTCCGTCGGGGGTGACGTGGGAACTTGTGGTGCAGCACGGCGCACCCGGAATGAGATTGGATCTCGACGCCAGCGAGTTCGTCAACCCAATGGCAACCGTCCTCGAAAAAACGTTCGCCCGCCCAACAGTCTTCACACGCGAAGGCGGTTCGATTCCAATCGTCGCGGAGTTCCAACGCGTTTTGAATGCGGATGTGCTGCTCGTCGGTTGGGGACAAGACGATGACGCCCTTCATTCGCCAAACGAAAAATTCGCATTGCAAAGTTTTCACGCCGGAATCTTAGCCTCCGCACGATTCTTCAACGAACTCGCCCAACAACAGAAAAAACAGTAAGATTCATTGTTCGCCGTCCGCCGTTCATGATTCACCGCATTTTGATTCAAACGGGGTCATTTTTTTTGAATTTTGCAGTTCAACTGCTTCCTGATTGTTCTTTATCGGGAAATCTGTTATTCTATTGTAATCCGGTTCTATGAGGAATTTATTAAAGGTAAGATATTGGAATGACCTTTACCAATCCGTCCGCATGGTATCTCCTGTTTTTGGCGATCCCGATCATCCTGTTTTATATTCTTAAGATTCGGCTTCGACGTGAGCCGGTTTCGACAACGATTTTTTGGCAACAGGTTTTCGAAGAACGCCGGTCACGATCATTTTGGAGGCGGTTGCGGCATCTTATTTCGTTGCTGCTGAGTTTGCTTTTTCTTTCCCTGCTTGCCGGTGCCGTTTTGAATCCGGTTTCGGATTCCCGGAAAAAACCTGCCCGATGTGTGATCATTGTTGATAACTCCGCCGGAATGAATACCGCCGATTCACGAGGAAAAAGCCGGCTTGATCTGGCAAAAACCAAATTGAACCGGCTCTTAACAACAAACGCCGTTGCCCGTCAAACAGCAATCGTAACCGCCGGCGGAACACCGAAAATTGTTGTTGGTTTTACCGACCATCTCGGAACATTGCGGCGCGGCGTTGATTCAATCAAACCAACCGATTACGCCACCGCGTTAACTCCCGCTATTGAACTAGCCGAACAATTAATCGTTTCAGAGGAACATTCCGAGATTTGGATTTATACTGACGGTTGCGTTTCAAACTTAGCCGATCTGATGAAAAAGCCGAATCTCACTTTTTTTCCGGTTGGTTCACCGACCGACAATATTGGCATTACCCGATTCCAGCCGCGTCGTTCGTTGGGCGACGCGGTTGGTTATGAAGTTCTCGTCGAAGCGGTTAATTTCAGTGCGGAACCTGTTGACGTTCAATTGGAAGTCGAACTCGATGATCAGGTTGTTGACGTATCCGCCTGCTGGACGCTTGAACCGAATAAACCTCAAACAAAAATCGTTCCGGGTACAACTCCGCAAGGCGGTGTACTTCGGGCAACATTGAAACCGTTTCATAAAACTTCGGATGAGGCAAAACCGGCTGCGGTTCCGTTGGATCAATTTCCGACCGACAACACAGCAATTGCTTTTTTGCCGGAACGAGCAACTCAACATGTTTATCTTTTCGGGACGGAAGATTTTTTCCTTCTCAAGGTTTTACAATCGCAACCGAATATTGAATTGCATCTTTTATCGGAAATGCCGGAACGGATTCCAAACGGAGGCGTTTTGGTTTTGCATCAAACGGTTCCCGAAAAAATTCCGGTTGGCAACGTGTTGATTGTTGACCCCCGAAATCATTGCGACCAGTTTGAAACCGGTGAACCGCTCGAAATGCCGATTGTTGCCAAAGAACGTTCCGAATTGCCGCTCTTAAAATTTGTTCATTTAACCAATCTGATGATACCGGGAGCACGAAAATTAACGATTCAAAATCCCAACGCCGTGATTTTAGCCGAAACACCGGAAGCGTTACCGATTTACGCTCATTGGGACAATGTTTTGGTGTTGACGGCTGATTTGAAGCGAGGTGATCTGGCTCTCCGAACCGCGTTTCCGATTTTGGTTTCTCAGGCGTTGACTCAATTTCGCGGCAGCGGCGGCGAACTGGAAAAAACGTATTCTACCAACGAACCGGTTCGTATCGAATTGAAAACGTCAAACGAACAAATTCTCGTCAAATCTCCTTCGGGTTTTGAACAACGATTTCCGGTTAAATCCAATATGGTTTCGCTTGGAATGTTACCGGAATGCGGAATCTGGACGCTTTGGGAGGGTGAAGTCGAACAAGCCCGGATTGCATGTAATTTGACCAACGCCGCCGAAAGTAATTTACGGCTTGCGCCCGAAACGTTTTATGAACAAACGCCCAACACCACGCTGTTTCAAACCGCCCAACCAATCTGGTTTTGGCTAACCGTTATTGCGTTGGTTCTGACCGCAACGGAATGGTTTTTGTATCAACGGCGTTGGATTGATTAACGCCGGAACTCTTTGAAATGCCGCCGCAACCACGGTAAACCGATAACGGCAAGCACCAGAAACCACGAAATTCCAATGCTCAATTGAAGAGAATAAAATGCTTCGCTCATATCGGGAATGAAAATGGGCAAAAACGGTAATTTCTCTAAAATTTTGTACATGTTAATGGAAACAGAAAAAAAACGTGCAATCCAATTGGCAAAAAGGACAAATAAAATGAAAACCGCAACCAAAATAAATGGAAACATCCAGTTCCGTGTCCGTGAAATCCAACGGTAAAGTAAAAGATTGTAAAAGAGCAGTGTTGTTGCACAATAATTGAAAAAAAGAAGTCCGAAATTAAAACCACTGCGCAATGCTTCGTAATCATTAAAAATAGAAGAGCGAAAGAAAAGAAAAGGAACATAAATCACAACGCCTTCGAGCAGTAACGTTAAAACACACCAAACCATTGCGTTCGCCGCTCCGGTGTAAAACGGAAAAGCAAGAAGCCGACGACAAAACGAAAACGGAATCGTTTGCTTGATTCGTTCTGAAACGGTGTCCCGTTCGCAAATGCAAAAAAGAAACAAGAAAGGTATGGTAAAACAAAAATATAAGAAATCGATAAAAATAGTAAGAAAAATTTCATTGTTAAGGTCTTTTTTTAACACGAGACCGATCAGCACTGCGGCACTCAAAAGCAGTTGAATTACGAAAAACATGACACGAATCGGAAACATTCGATTGGACGTTTTCGGAACAAACTGAACGGTTGCCAATAAAAACGCGGAAAGCATTGCCAAGAAAAAAAAAGATAATATATCAACAAAAACTCGAGGTGCATGTAAAGAAGACACCGCGACAACAGGTAATCCATAGATACCAAAAAGGACGAGCAGGTATTGCAAAAGCAACAAAGGAAGGGTGATTACACCGATCCGTGTATAATTTTTTGCTCCGGCAAAGAACGCAACGGTTACGAAATATTGAATCTGTATCAGGCAAAAATACGAGATTGCTCCGTAAAAAACAGCACGTAAATCGAGACCTTTCATCAAATACGCAACGCACAAAAACGGTAGCGTGATACTCAGAAAAAGCAATCCGATAACAATACCAAACAACATCTTACCAAAAACAATACGTTGTGCCGACAACATGGTAAAGAGAACCGGACTTTCTTGTAACCGATCCGAAGCCGTACGAAGAGCAGCGAAAATGACCAGCGTCAACGTTGTAAAAGCGTAATACGAGAAAAAAACCAAAAACGCTAATTGAGTTGCGTTATTGGGAAAATGGGAGAAGATGTGGAGGTAATTGTAGAAATAATTGACGAGTTCATTCTCGCCGCACAGCAGGACGAAGCAAACTGTTACAGTGATCAGCAGATACAGTAACATCAATCCAATGACAAGCCGATTCCGTACTGCCTGCCGCAGTTCAAACAGCAACACCGGATTCGGTTCCCATTGACGAAAATAATTGAACATCGTACACTTTCTTAATTGTTCCGTTTTTGGAGTTTATTTTAGGCAAGGTAGGCAGCCTTTCTCCGAGAGATTTGAGTATAATAAAAAATTCTATCACAAAAACAGAAACAGAGCAACAGGAATCAGTAGTCAGTCGCTAGTAGTCAGTAGTCAGTTTTTTGGTTCTTACCGAAAACTGTTGGGTAGTGATTGACAACTTCTCACTCCCCACTGGCTACTGCTCACAAAAAATTCTTCGTTTTTATTGTAGGGGCAACCCTTGCGGTTGCCCCGAACGATCACCGATTCAGGGCGACCGCAAGGGTCGCCCCTACGGGTAAAAATTTTTTTGCTCTTGACGTGATTTTGGACAATTGCTACGATTCGTTATGCAATGGTTTAATTTAATCAGCAAGATTCTTAATTCGATGTTACGTTTTCTGACGGCGGCGGTATTGTTGCTTGTTGTGATGGCGGGTTGCGCGAGTTTTGGAGAACGCCATCTCAGGATTCGGAGCGATTTTGAACAGGGCAAACTCGAAGCCGCAAAACAGGAAATTGATAAAGGTCTCAAACGAAAACGTGATGCCGATTTGCTCAAACTGAACCGCTCCATCATTGAACTTTGCAGCGGCAAACCCCAAGAAGCCGAAAAACTCCTTCGGGAAGTCCGAGACCACTTCGAACAAAACGAAAACGAAAAAATACAACACAACGCCGAAAAAGCCTTGTCCATGTTGACCGATGACAACTCGGTTGCCTACGCCGGAGAAGATTACGAAAAAGTTTTGATTCGGGTTTTTCTTGCCTTGTCGAATTTAATGTACGACGGAACAGACGCTCCGGCTTATGCGTTACAAATCGGGCAAAAGCAGAACGATATTATTAAAAAAGGTGCCGTCAAAGACCCGAAAAACGAACAGAAAACAATTAACCTCAAAGCCGAATCCTATCGGCAAGTCGCCATCGGAGCGTATTTGATCGGGGCATTGCAAGAGGAAACGTTTCGTAATTACGATGATGTGACGAAGGCTTATGAGGCGGTTTGTGCTTGGGAACCCGGTTTTTCGCAGGGGCGACGGGATTTGGAACGTGCCAAACACGGAGTTCACAGTGCGCCGGGCAACGGCGTTGTTTATGTGTTCGGGCTTGTCGGTGCCGGACCGTATAAACTCCAACAAAATTGCGAAGTGCTTCAAGCCGCTCAATTTTGGACAACTGCCTTTCTGATGATGGCAAGCAATCGGCCGGTTGTTCCTGATTTTGCGCCGATAATGATTCCGTGTGTGGTTCGTCCTCGTACAACGGTTCCGGCGTTGACGGTGCTGGTGGACGGCAAGCGAGCCGGGGAAACGGAAACGTTGGCGGACATCGGACGTATGGCGGAGGAACAATTCGAAGCGGTTAAGCCGCAAATCATTGCCCGTGCGGTGGTTCGCCGGGCAATCAAAAAAGGAATCATCTACGGAACCAAAGAAGCGGTTGATTCCAATCCTTGGGTGAGTCTCGCAATGGAACTCGGCGGAATTCTCTGGGAATCACTGGAAACCGCCGACACACGTTGTTGGAATCTTCTTCCGGCAGAAATTCAGGTTGTCCGGCTTGAAATTCCGGCTGGAGAACACCGGATTTCATTACAACCATCGAGCCGTGTTTTTTCGGTTTCAGGTAACGGCTATGTCAGTTCAACAGATTCACATCCAACTGGTTCGGAGCACGAACGAACCATTCGGGTTGATGCCGGGCGCAATACTTACGTCTTAGCTAACTTTCCCGGAAACCGTCTTATCGGCGAAATCGTTGTTAGTAGTCAGTAGCTAGTAGTCAGTATTCACAATGTTTTATACTTTCGGCAGTCACACGATTGATGTTTTGGCAAATTATTTGGTCAATTATTTGGTCAATTGTTTTGGTTTTGAACTATGAACGATGAATTAAAACAACTCCGTAAAAAACTCCGAAGGAGTTTCATTTGGATAACCCCGTGCAAGCGGAGCGCAGCACGGGGTAAGTCATCTCAAATTTACCGGAACTCCGAAGGAGTTCAATTTTGATGTTTGTGGTTACTGTGACAAAGTTAATCCCTTTTTATTGAACTCCTACGGAGTTCTCGTTTTGTTTGTACACTTACCCCGTG
>JAISQH010000190.1 GCA_031274385.1 Planctomycetaceae bacterium
TATCGAACGCTTCGCTTGCCGGAACCAACTCTTCGCCCTTGAGAACTTGAGCAATCAATGCGATTTTCTCAACTCCAAGCGAAGTGATATTCCCGAGCGTGCGGTTCTTCACCTTGCCGCCTTCGCGAAACGATTCGCGAAGGAGGTAGGTGGGCGACGAATTCCGGTTTGGTATTTTTGCAACGTGCATGTGTATAGTATAACGCACCAAAACCTGCTGTCAATAGCACCAAATAAAAATTTACATGTCTACACTTTTTCAACAACAATTTCCATAACTCCTTGTGCCAAAAATAGTTCCAGCAAAAAAATGGCTTTTTTTACTGGAACTTCGGTTTATAAAAATCTGTTCAATCTGCGTCATCTGTTGACAATAATGGAACAAGTCTCTTTATTTTTCGTTGCGAATAAAGACATAAAAGACGCAATGAAAATCAATCCGTTTAGAATCAAAACCTTCGTGTTCTTTGCGTCTTGGTGCGAAACATTAAAAAACAAAATAGACCGTTACACGCCATCCTGTATTCAATGGCGATTCAAACGAGAAACCGGATATTTTGTTGTTGTTGATGATTTGGTGGATTCATTGATGTAACTTCAAATCGAGCCGTACCGGTTCATTGTTGACAGTGACCGTTTTTTCGTCGAAAAACTGTTCCTCCGGTTTTACTTTTTGTTCGTTACGGCGGCGAATCTTGAACGTAAATGTTCCCGGCGGCAAATAAATCTCATAAGCCGTTGCGTCGTCTTTTGTGTGACTAATACCGAACGATTCATTTGAAGAAAGTTGTTCAGCAATGTTCTGATTACTGCTTTCCCAACCGCTAATAGAATATTGATCCGCCCATTTTACCGCTTTGCCGTCAACATCAAAAACGTTACCGAAAACCTTTGTTCCCTTCCTGACAGTGATGGTAAGTTCTTTGATCTCGCTGCCATCACCGACATTGTAATTCCTGACTGGCGGAAAAACAAATTGATTTTCTTCAAAACCAACAGCATGAAGATCAAAAATATCACCGACATTTGCCGGAATTTCGGCTTCCCCTTTTTCGTTCAGATAAACGCTTTCTCCACCGGCAGGACGCGTTTTCGACGACCATTTGAGAAATGAACTGACATTGAATGACGGAGAACCATCTGTATTGACAAATTTGATTTTGACTTTTGCCTGTTGCGGAAGGGTTACAGTAACGATTTTATCTTTTTTATTCCAACTGGCGTATTGCGATTCGCCAAAATATTTTAACATCCCATCCGGCATTTTAACCCCATCTTGTTGTCTTTTTGCCGTAAAATTAAGACTTTTTAAATTTGTGGTTGGAATCCAATCGAATGTTGCGATTCCTGTTACATCTGTTTTTGAAAAAAAGACCGATGGAGCCAAATTGATCGGACGAAAATAATCTTTCCTATTAGCGGCATCTTTTGTTGAAACGAAAATACTTGCCGGTTCAACAACCGCATTGGGAATCGGCGTTCCTTTTTCATCCGTAACACAAACTTGAACGGTTTGAGGTTTATCGAGAACCAAGTGAAACGGACCATCGGAAATTTTATCCGGCGGAGTTTTGCCTTCCCATTCGAAAAATTCTTCCGTAACCTGATAGGTAAATCCCACACCCGGCTTGATCGCATAAACTTGAATAAGACGAGTGGAACCCCAGTAAGGAAATCGAAATGATCCATCTGCTTTCGATTTCATAAACATCGGCAGTTGTCCGTCTTCGCCGCCTCCGACGTAGGCACCTTCAACCGCCTTGCCGTTGGAATCTTTGACCGTTCCCGTAATTGTACGCACTCCGGGATAAAGCGTGATTGTTTTCTTGATTATTTTCGTTTCAATATCAGGGATTCCCCAAGTCTGCGGGTAATAGGATTCCCAAGCCGCCCATTTCCAATCCTCTGAAAGAGCAAAGATATTTAATTCCAATGGATTGGAAAGAATTGATTGATGACAACGGAATTTGACAACTCCATGATCAAATGTTGTTGTTAATTGTTCAGTTAATCTCTTGTTGACAGAATTGTAGAATGGATAAATCTCTGTTTTTTCTACAATCTGACCGGCTTGGTCAACAAATTGAAGGTGAAACGAAACCATTTCGTCATCGTCATTGGCGGCACTCCTTTCTGTAACTTCTGTTTTGTTTTCTGTCTCGGTGGATTTTTGTACTGTTTGGGCATCGGTCAAGCCGGTAAGAGCAAGTCCGAAAATCAATAACGTACCGAAAAACTTCCGAAACAAGGTTGAGGGAATCGGTTTGAGGATCATGGTAATTCTCCTTTCTAAAAGTTTGTCTTGACTTTGAATTCCGAGTAAGATCGGGGATTTTTGTTGAGGTATTATTTTGCCGTACTGGCGGAACGTTTTTAAGATGGAATTTCCGTACAATGCGGCGGATTGCCGACCGGAAAGGCTAAGAACCGATTCATCAGCCGCAAGTTCCCGTTCGGAACGAAACATGATGAGGAACAACCAAACCGCCGGATTGAACCAATGCAGTATTTTGGCAATCTGCGCAAGACAATGGGTCAACGGATCAAAACGTTTATGATGCAGTAATTCATGGAGTAAAACAAGACGCAATTCTTTCATGTCAAATGTTTTCAATATTTCTTGCGACAGTAAAATTGTCGGACGAAAAATACCGCACGATGCCGCGCCGACCGGTTGCGTTGTTACGAAAACATTGACGGAAAACCGAAGCCCGGCTTGTTTTTGACATTCGGCGATGAGCCGTAACAAATCCGGTGAATTGATACGTTGCCAACGTTTGCGATTCTGAAGAAGTTGCTTTTCGCCGAGTAAAAACGGGATTGCCATACAAACCGTACCGATTCCCCAAATGATCACGGCAATCTGTTGCCACGATATTTGCCGCTGATTGACATCACGGATTGCTACTTTGAAATTAGAATCGCGAACAGCGGCAGGCGTTTCTCTCATTGAGTTATCGAAACCGCGCACGACGGGAAACGGTTTTTCAATATTAAATGATTCATTAATCGGTTGCTGTGTTTTTGCAACGGTTTTGTGATTGATCAATCCAAACAGACTGGTGAAGCTTGGCGGCGTGAACGGTAACAGAAATCGGAGCAGCACAATGGTAAGGAGCAAAAAACGAACTTGCGCCGAAAGGCGATGTCCGAAAATGAAAAAAATGCCGCTGACAGCAATCACCAAAATTGACCCTTGCCATGATGCGTGAAGTAAGTTGGAAAACATAATGATTTGTTAGGTTAAAAGACAGTGTACATTTAAGTTGGCAACGGTTTCGGCAATGTTGTCGCGGCAACCGGAACATTGAAAGAGATTGTTTGTTGTCCTGTTTTCATTTTTTTTCTTCGTTGATTAATTGTTGTAATCGGTCGAGTGTTTCTTGGTTGACATTTCCCTCGCGGACAAAATGAACGAGCAAGGCGTCGGCGTTACCATGAAAAAGGCGTTGGAGAAAAGACCGGCTTTCTTTTCGTACAAATTCTTCACGCGAAAGGAGCGGTGAATAAATATAAAAGTTACGTTTTGGTCGGGTTTGTAAAATTCCTTTCTGTACGAGCCGGGCAAGAAGTGTTCGTACTGTTTGGTGATTCCAGCCGGTTTCCGGTAACAAAGCGTCAATCACATCGGCTGCGCTTGCCTCGCCCTGAGACCAGATCACTTCCATAACCCGCCACTGCGCCTCCGAAATTTCATTGTTAGACATTTTTATTTTCTCCTTTCAGAAATTAAATTCTACTTGTGTGACCAGTATAACCACAAAAGTAGATACTGTCAAGAGAGTTTTTTTCTAGCGTTCATCGGTTGGTGTGAATGGCGTTATTAATTTGGGTTATTCGGACAAGTTTCTTTTTGTTTAAGTTATTGATATTAAAGGGATTAAGACTAAAGTTTTCCGAAAAAGTACGCCCAATAATATTTTTTGGGAACTTCTAAAAACCGAGACTAACCACGAAATACACGAAATTTCACGAAAAATACAAATGCTGTAAATCGTTTATAGCAAAAAGTTGTAACAAAAATTCTTTCGTGTTTTTTTGTGTGTTTCATGGTTAAAAAAGAGTTTTTAGAAGTTGCCTTTTGTTTTCTCGTCGAAATCACCCGGATTTGGGGTTTCTTGACAATAATATCTTTATAACATAAAATGTTACTTCATCAGTAATGAGAGTTATTATCCCTTTATTCCTTTGTAAAAATAAGAATCGTGTCCAATAAAAAACATCAGAAACATAAGAAACAACTTCAAAAACGCGAGCGTCTTGCGACTCTTCGTGAAGCACTCGGATACAATATGTTTGGCGAAGATATTGTTCTAAAAAAGATTCGTCAAGTGATGGAAAACAAACAATTCGAACAAGCTGAACAACTCTTGCTTGATTATGTTGAAAAACATCCTAACAATATTGATGCACTTGATAAACTTGGTGACGTATGC
>JAISQH010000580.1 GCA_031274385.1 Planctomycetaceae bacterium
CTTTCCTGATGATGACCTTCGACGATCTCTGCACGAAAACGGCGGATGTTTCGTCGTTCCCCGATCAAATGGAATCGTTCGACATCGAGTACCATTATGCGCCGGGCGAACCGAATGACGGCTTGACGGTGATCGTGCCGCAGACGGAACTCCGGCAGTTGGAACCGGCGAGGCTTGGCTGGCTTGTGCCCGGATTGGTCGAACAGAAGATGACCGCCTTGCTAAAATCGCTGCCGAAAGAGATTCGCCGGCAAATCGTTCCGATTCCCGATACGGTCAAAGAGTTGGTAACGAACATTAAATTCGGACAAGGAAATCTGGAAGAACAGATTTGCAGGGAGGTAACCCGGCTCGTCGGTCGGCTCGTGGTTCCTTCGGATTTTCAGATGGAACAGATTCCTTTGGAACTGCGGATGAACGTTCGGATTCTCGACGAATCCGGCGAAACGATGGGGGAGAGCCGGGATTTTAACGTTCTTCGGAAAGAGTTTTCGATTCCGTTTCGGGAGGAAGAAAAACCGCCGCAGTACGAACAGATTTTTTACGCCGCTCATAAAAAGGATATTCGAACTCATATCCAATGGCTGCCGGAGATCAACAAGTTGAAAATGTACGCTCAACCTCTGCCGCAGTTCGATCTGTTCGACGATCTGGGTCAACTGATCGTTGCACGTGCCTTGCTGTCGGAAGAATCGCCGGTCAGGAACCAAGAAGAATTTGAACATCGGAGTTCGTCGGCAAAGCAGCGGCTCGGCGTTGCCGTACAGGAAATCACCAAGTTGATGGCTCCGCTTTTGGAATCGTTCCATCAAGCCCGGCTGGCGTTGGAGCAAAACCGCAAAACGTTCGGTGCCGGCGTTCTCGAAGCGGGCGAACATTTGCGGCGGCTGACCGAACCCGGTTTTCTGCATCGAACGCCGTGGTCGGTTCTTCGTGAGTTTCCCCGTTATTTCAAGGCGATTCCGCTCCGCTTTGAAAAACTCCGTAGCAGCGGCGAAGCAGCCGACCGGCAGGCAGCGGCAGAGTTACAAAAGTATTGGCAGCAATACACGGAGCGGCTGGAACTCCATCAGGCAGCCGGTATCACCGACCCCGAACTCGAAACGTTCCGCTGGATGCTGGAAGAATACCGGGTCTCGCTTTTTGCCCAACGCTTGGGAACCGCGTACAAAATTTCTTCGCAACGGCTCGATAAACAGTTCGAAAAAGTCCGGCGATAATTTCCAGATTCTTTACGGATTCAAAAATAACGGTCTCTTTTCAAGTCTTGTTATTTATAAGGGAACTTCTAAAAACCGAGATTAACCACGAAACACACGAAATTTCACGAAAAATACAATTACTGTAAATCGGTTATAATAAAAAAGTGATAACAAAATTTCTTTCGTGTTTTTTGTGTTTTTCGTGGTTAAAAAAGAGTTTTTAGAAGTTGCCTATTATAAAATCCGTATTACGAAAAGGAACAATTGGTTGCGGGGTAAAGGATAACGTTGGCGAACTATTCACTATTACAAAGTTCTCTCATTGTTCATGCTGTTTTTTAACAAAATAATTCACAGGAAGGTAAAGAAAGGTAAGGGAAGTTTTAAATAATATATTCTTCCATGACCTTCCCTTTTACCTTCCTGTGAAAAATTATCCGAGACAACAATTAGGCAATAAAAATGAGAGAACTTGGTACTAGTCTAGGTTTAGCGTTCCACCGTCCATACAATCGGCTAACATCAACAGAGTTTTTTTATCCGCGACAGTTCCTATTGGTTCGGTATTTCTCAAGGCATGGACGGAACCGTCAACAAACAGAAACTGACAAATGCCCGGATGCCAACTGCCAAAACCTCCGGTTGCTCCGGCAGAAGTTTCACGATCCGACGAACCGCGAGCAAGAGGAATGAGGGTCGAACCGTTGATGAAACTACGAGTTGTCCAACCATCGCCCCAAGTGATGGAACTGTTCGGCGCAAAAATATATCCGACATCTTGAGCGTATCCATTGGGTTCATTGCCGGCATCAGATTGTCCTTGCCATTTTCGGAAATTATTTTGGTGAATATGTTTTTCACCAAAGATTGTTGTATTACTGGTTCCGTCAATGACCCGTGCAAACGAGTCTCTCGGAATCCATGTTGAATAGTTACCCGATACTTTATAGAGCGGCGGTCTAATGGCACTCCGGCAATAATCCATGGCTTGAATGACATAACTGTTTGTCGGATTTGAACCATAGTGTTGAGGATTGATATAAATTGTACCTCCCCATAGTGCATTTGCAGGTTCTTGAGGATAGAAAAAGACAATCATTGAATAATCACCTCGCGGACCGTTGCAAGCATAAGCATTGGCGGTCGAGCCATAAGTACCAACGAAAATTCCATCTTTTCCGCTGGGAGCTCGTCGAGTCGGACAACGCCAGCAGGGAATGGAAAATAGAGAATCAATTTCTGATTCTGTTAATCGTCTTGTTACCGCAGCTCCGGTATATCCCCAAAATTCGGTGTTTAATTCATCTGCCAAATTGTTTCGTTTCGATGTAAAAACTTCATACATCGCCGTTTGCTCCAGATACGGAAAGAGAAGGAGATAACAAGCAGGACGCTGAGCACCCACACATGTTGGAACTATCCCGTCCATCGTATCGTGGAAATTGTGAACAGCAATTCCAATTTGTTTCAATTGATTGGAACACTGCGCCCGTCTTGCCGCTTCACGCGCCGCCTGAACCGCAGGTAACAATAATGCGATTAACACGCCAATAATCGCAATCACCACCAACAATTCAACAAGCGTAAATCCAAATTTGTTGAAAAAAATAGTTGTCTTTCTCATGGCTTTTCTCCTTTAAGGTTAGGAAAATTTTTTACAAAATGTCCCGAAGTTGCGACGTTGCATTTCCGGTTTTTTGTAATGTTGTAACGTTCGTGCGTTATTTGAAACACGGTCATTAAAAAAGACGTTGTGCAATTGCGCTACAACAAATGAAGACTTCTTCCGAAAGATTCTTGTCCGCTTATTTTAATCGGCAAGAAAAAAAAGAAAGGGCGTCAGCATCTGTTGCTTACACCCGGTATCATTCCACGAACCGCCACATCAACAACATGATCTGACGCCCCGTTATAAAACGGGACGTTAATCAAGTTTGATATGGTAAACGATACCAAAAAATAATTTACCGGAATACGGCGCAAATACGCCGCGCGGTTTGAATTATTTTCTTGTCTTAATGAATCTTGGAATGATTTTGGTGTAAGACAATGACTTTTGTCTAATTTTTTAATTTCAATTATTTAATCGATAATCTCCTCATGTTCATAAAAAGTAAAAAAGTTCATCGTCTTTGGATATTACACGAATTTTTTGAAAACACAATACCCCCAATCAAATTTTTTTTATTTTTTTCTGATTATTTCGTTTTTTGTGGGGGGAACGATTTTTGCAGGTATTTTATTTAGCGATTCGCCCCGCAAGGGGCAAAATATCCTAGCCCTGAAAGGGCAATATAAAATAAGAACCTCTTTCCTATTCTGCCCTTTCAGGGCGATGGAGGTTGGAAAATTCGTAACCCACCGCGTTGCGGTAGGCTGGGTTATGTTGCCCCTTGCAGGGCGAATCTCGGAATACCTCAAAAATCATTCCCCACAAAAAACGAAATAATCAGGGATATTTTAATTCAATCAATTGAATAAAATATTGTACAAAAAATTCTCCTTCGTGTCCTTTGTACCTTTGTGCGCAATAATAGTTGTCATGTACAATTTTTCTGATTCAAAAACCGACTTCGCCGATTTCGTAGGTTTCTGTGTTGTTGTCGAGCGTAATGCAAAGCGAACGACGGGTTTCATTGGCTCTGCCGTAGTTCGTAAAAATTTCGACAAAAACAACGCCCGGAGCTAAAGCAGCCGCCTTTTCCTTTTCATCGTTATTCGAATCGGAATTTTCTTCCGTTTCGTTATCAGGACGCCAGTTTGCAAAGTCATCAATATATTCCCAAGATTCCCATTCGTCATTGTCATAAGCATCAAAATGTTCGAGAATCATTTTGTATTTTCCCTTTATTGCTTTGCGGATCATATATTGAGACAAATTCCGACTATTTTCAATCAAGACGCCGCCATAAACGGAAAGATTGTTACCGTCTCGTATTTTTTCACCGCTCGGTTCCGTAACGGAAAGGGCAACTCCGATATTCGGATGGCTTGCCGTTACAACAACCCGAAGATCAACATCCAACATTTTGACGGAGTCCGGATTGTTGCCTGCCGTTCCGAAACCAAGTAATTTTCCCCTCGCCGCTGTCGGCATAATTCATAGAATACGATAAGATGAAAGTCCGCATCAAAATAATAGCTGTTAAATTTCCAGCTGTTTTCAATTAATTCACGGAAGAATTTGAGAGATTGAACGAAATGATTTTGGTCGGGATTTTTATGTAATAAAAAAGTAAGAGCAAGACCGCGCCGGGCAACCAAATCGCTCTTGTCAAGTTCGAGTGCTTCCTGAAACCGTAAAACGGCATGGTCAATCAGGTTCCATTGGAGCATCAGGAAACCAATCATTCGTAACGTTATAGGATCGTCACCGAGATCAAGTTCCTGCAAATTACTGAGAATTCGTAACGCCGTTTCCGTGTCGCCGAATTCATGAAACAACAACGCCGATTCCCAATAGAAAAACGGTACACGTTGATATTGTTTCCGTTGTTCCAGATAAACGGAGTAAGCCGATTGCACCGATTGTTCTGCAGCGTTTCGAATCACCGCAAGGTACGGCGAATCGGAAACACGAGGCGTCAACACAACTCCCGATGTTGCCGTTGTTATTGAATCATTTTGTTCATTCTCGCCGCCGGAGAAACCACCACCCATCCCGCCCATGCCGACGCCCATTCCACCAAACCAACCGCCTAGCGTGCTCTCGCCAAGGTAATTATGTCGCTTTGACGGAGAGCCAAAAGCATCAATCAGACCGGTATATTTCTGTACGAATTGATAGCCGTCAGGAATCTCAAATGAATGTTCCCACCAACGTGTTACCATTTGCCAATTTTGACGGAGTAACTTTATCGTTTTGATTCGCCGTTTTTCGTTAGCTTTATGAAAATAATCGTTCCATCCTTTTTTCTTTTGTCGATATTTCGCCAACATGTCAGGTAGTAATTGTCTATTTTGTTTTTCATGTTTGCGCGCAAAGACGCAAAGAATCAAACGAGCATCTTTATCATATCCGGTTATAAATTTCATTGTGGCGTTTTTTCATTTT
>JAISQH010000239.1 GCA_031274385.1 Planctomycetaceae bacterium
GGTAAAAAAAGTATTGATGCCAAGTGCCGCCAAAACACCGCTTGTATCATTCGCAAACGCAAACTCAATACTCGGATCATCCGCCTTGATTTCCAATTGACCGTGCGAATTGATCACTGCACTCAAATCAGTAATGCCGTCAATCGCCAACGCAATATCGTTGAGACTCGTTCCGCGAACTTCAGGAACCGGTTTCAACGAAAACGGATCAACCGCCGCCGATTCATTAACCTCAACTCTGATTTCGTACGGTTTGTCATTGACCAGAATCGTAAAGACACCGTTTTCAACCGGAAAATCAAGATTTGATAAACTAATGGGTTGTTCCGGTTGATCAATTCTTGTTAAAGCCGTTACGGAATTGTAACCGGTTAAACCTTGCCCGGAAGAATAAACGGCGTTAAATTCCTGAATCAGATTTTCGGTAAAATGATCGAGTTTTTCAGCGTAACCGCCGAGTATTGTCGAATGCGCCTCGTAAAGTCCGTACACCGAACCGCTTCGGACATCCAGCGGCGTCATCGTGTTACGAATACAAAGCTCCGCCATCACCACATCGTCACGGCTTTCTTTGCGTGCCCCGACATAAATTTCGTTTCGCACTCCGTCCATCAGAAGAATATCGGAACCACAGTAAATCGATACACTACCGGTTTGAGCATTTTCTGTTGTCTTAATATTGATCAATTTCGAAAGATCAGACAAGGCGTTAAGACGTTCATCACGCAATCCGAGTGCTTCACGCCCCTCTTTCGTTTCCAGCAATGAAATATTCCGGTTCAATTCGTCAATTTTCTTGACAAGCCGATTGATTTCGTCTGCCGAACTGTTGATGGACGAGTTAATATCCCGCTGCATTTCCACAACCGCACCGGAAATGCGGTTAATGTCATTAACCAGTTTAAGCCCTTGTTCCGCCGTCATTTGACGATAACTTACATTTTCCGGGTGATTCAAAATATTGTCGATGGAATTAAAAAATTCGCTGAGTGAAGAACTCAAATCGTCTTCGGTTGTTTCGTTGAGCAGGGCTTCGAGTTCGGTGTAGAATTTTTCCTGTGTTGCGGACGCCATTGCGTCGCTGGTCGAAGAACGCAAACGCTCTTCAAGGAATTTGTCAATCACCTGCACCACACCGCTAATCTGAACTCCGGTACCAATCACCGTACCGTTGCCCAATTTCCGGCTTGTTCCTGTTTCCAAAAGGAGATTTTCCCGAACATATCCCGGCGTTTGGGAATTCGTCAGGTTTTGACCTGTAACCTGAATCCCAAGCTGGCTGGCATTCATTGCCGTCGAAGCAAGATGAAGCGAATCAAACAGAAGCATTACGTGTCAAGAAAAATGAGAAAAACCGGAAGTGAAGAAATCACTTGCCGCATCGTTTTGAACAAACCAATTGAACAAACCAATTGAACAAACTAAGTTCGTTCCGTCAATCAGAATGATCGGTATTTGAAGAAGAACCTCTACAACCGTATCGGTTTGGTCGGTTTGTTTTACGCAAACCGCCTGTCTTGAGCAAAATCATTTTCCCAGACAAATCGTAACCATTCAAAAACATTTCGCCATGTCTTTGCCTGCAATAAAAGCCAAAAGTTAGCATTTTGCGGAGCAACATTAAGCCACACCTGAGATATCTTTTTTGCGCGTAGAAATATTCGATTCCGGGATGAAGTTTTCCAAATGGTTTTTTTCCGAAAACTCTGTTGTAAGACTTTCCGAATAATTCCGGCTTTCCAGATTTTTAATTTTTTCAATCCGGTTGTTATGACGCCCGCAATCGAAAGGCGTTGCCAGCCATTTTTCGACGATGACAAGGCTTGACCGTTCGCCGAGCAAGTCTCCCGCAAGACATAAGATGTTGGCGTCATTATGTTTCCGGCTTAATTCCGCCGCAACCTCATTATGGCAAGGCGCAGCGCGGACACCCGGAAATTTATTCGCCACAACACACATTCCGATTCCGGTACCACAAATCAGAATGCCGCGGTCGCAAAGACCCGAAGCCACTTCAAAAGCCGCACGAGCCGCCACATCCGGGTAATCAATCAAATCAGAAGAAGGATCATCAATAACGAAAATCTCGTATTGATGAAAAACGCCGTGTTCGAGAATCCAATCCCGAATTCGTTTGCCCCGATGGTCGCTGCCAAGAATAATTTTCATCGAACCCACACCTCGTACTAGTCGTTTCATTGGAAATTGCCTCACAGTTTTTCTCGTTACCACGAAACTGTTGCTAATTTATAACATCTCAATTTCGTTTTGGCAAGCCCTTTTAAAAAAAATTGAAAAAAATATTCCGTTAAAAATTCTATTAAAAATTCCGGCTCTATCATTTCAAAAATAAACAGCAAATTCAATGCCAATCAAATAAAAACTATCCGTTAGTTCCCGGAAAGTTTTCAGATTTTTTTGTTTTTGAAGTCATTTTAGGAATTTTAGGAATAGAGTCATTTATTCACTCATGGTTTTGTTCCTTTTTTGGTTCCATCCAACCGAATGTCAAGTCCGTCCAAATAATTTGAAGCGTCACTTGACAAAAATAAAATCGTCTCGGCAACTTCTTCAGGAGTTCCCCAACGATCCATGAGCGAATCTTCGGCACCGCGACTTAAATAATTGCCGGAAGTTTTTTCTCCCCAGCGTGTTTTGATCCAGCCGAGCGACAGGCAACGAACCCGAACCTCCGGCGCCAATGTTTCCGCCAACGAACGGCTAAATCCGTAAATCGAACCTTTGGCACCGCCGTAAAGTTGGGCGGTTTCGCCCTTCCAACCGTAATGAACTCCGTTCCAGCCTAAGAAAAAAAGCGTTCCTTTCCCGCGATCTTTCATTTTTGAACCGACCAACGTGGACATTTGAATCGTTGCAAAAACATCAACCTGAAAAATTTGTTGCATTCTTTTTTCGAACGGCAACACGGAAACTGCGGGAGTCATCAAATCGACTCCGGCACCATTAACCCAAATGTCAACCTTGTCCGTTTTTTCGAAAACCGACCGGACAAAAGATTCGGGGGCAGTTGGGCAAAGAAAATCCGCCGCAAAATATTCGCCATTTCCGCCTTGTTGTTTTATTTCTTGCAGTAATTTTTTGATGATCTCGGTATTTTTATTGGCATGGAGCAAGACGGTCGCTCCCGACTGAGCGAATCGCCGCGCCGTCGCCAACCCGATCCCGCCGGAAGCTCCCGTAATAACCACCGTTTGATCTTGGAATGAATAAGCAATTTGTTTTGTTGACACAAAAAATCTCCTTTCTCATTTTTCTGATGATTTCATTTTTTGTGGGGAACGATTTTGTTCCACAAAAAGTGAAATTATCAGGAAAGTTAATCCCGCCTTGACAAATCCGAAATACGGATTATAGTATCCGTTTTGTGTGTCGTATTTTACTGTTTTTTTACTGTCAACAAAGGGAAAACTCTGTCCATGAGCGAACGACAAAAAGAGATCCGCCGACGTCGAAAACGCCGTGCCAATTACGCCGCCATGAAACCAAAACTCGAAATGGCGGATGCCACAACAAGAGAAAAATTTATCGAGAAACTGCGAAAAATGACTCCGGGTGCCGACGATCTCATCAAGTCATGGGGACTCGAATAATTTTTGTGTGGCGAATCCTGTGTGGTGAATCCTGATTTTGAGAGTTTCTTTTAATTTTTTGATTTTTTGATTTTTTGATTAATAGTTCGGTTTATATTGCGCTGCGGAGTGATCTTTCGGTTGGTTTTGTTTGAGCCATTTCACGAAGGAGTCGGTGCCAATTCGTAATCGAACCCGGCGTGATGCGCCCCAACGGTTTGGTTGTTTCGCTGCCGGTCAAATGCGGCAGACTCGCCGGAATATGGTCAACCGCCATCAGTGTCAGCATTGCCGTGCATAACGAATCAAACGTTTCTGTCGGAATGTCAAGTCGTGTAATCGGGGTCATTGCTCTTCGCCGGAGTTGCGAAGAAATCAAATTCATCATCATTCCGTGCATTCGACCAGCACCGCTGACAAGAATTTCCGGTTCTGAAAATTCAGGATGGTTGTTTGTTGTGTGTTCGGCAATCATTTTCAGGATGCGTTCAGCGATGGTTTCGGCAATAAAGCAACTTGTTGTGCAAAGAACATCTTGATAAGAATGACCGTCATGAGTTGCTTTGGTTGCTGTTTTCAGGTAACGTTCTGCTGACAAACCGTAAGGGCTCCAATCGTCTTGCGGCACTGACAACGCGCGAAGATCGGAAAGCAATGCCGGTATTTGACAACCTTGAACAGTTAAACGTCCTCCTAAATCGATGGAAGTTTCTCCGCCGGTCAGTTCCCAAGTCAAGGTATCCAAAAGGGATCCGCAAGGAATGATGTCACCTTGACTGATTCTTTGATGTGAAAAGGAATTTTCGGCTTTTGGCAAAAAGGTCAGTCTGGCGGTTCGTCCTAAGTCGAGCAGGATACGGTTGGACAACTCTGATTTCAGAAAAATCCAGATCGGTAACGGAAAAAGCGGACCGCCTTTTCCGTTTGAGGCAATATCTTGCGTTGGAAAAGCGTCAACGATATTGAAACCTGTTTGTTCAGCTAAAAACGGGGCGTCGCAAAGACTTTGGTAATACAATCCTTTGGCGGTTTGGCAGCGGATTCCCGAATCGTGGATTCCGACTGCCAAAAGATCATTTTTTGCGAGGTGTGATTCTGCCAAAAGTTCGTCGATGGCTTCTTCTTCGACGCTTGCCAATTCGCGGCGAACATGAAAAAGAAGCGATGACGGGATTTTTATTTCTGCGGAAGCCGCCCGATTTCCTCGACCATTTTTGAAAATAGATTCTTGAAGACTATTATAACTGTCAACAATTTCGCGAGGCAAATCGAACGAGATTGTTTTGCGAATTTCGATTGGGGCGCCGCTTCCTTGCCCGTGAACCCCCATCAACGCTGATTCGATGCGCCGGCAATGGGAAGCAATACTGATTCCGGCAAACCAACGCGGAGAAGAGGAAACATTTTTTTTGGAACCGTTAAAAGGAAGAAACGACATTGCAAAACCTGTAATTTTGTTGGTAAAAAAACGGAAAAACGAGCCGACCGCGTAAAGAATATCGATTTTCGGATTCCGTGTCTATGCGAATTTTTCTGATTATTTCATTTTTTGTGGGGCTTTATTTTAGTCGCGCTAGCGACGTGATGATACATAACCGGCGGTGTAGCGCAGCGTAACCGCCGGTTATGCATCATCACGTCGCTGCGCAACTAGGGAAAAATAAGGACTTTAACTAACAACTGGCTACCGGCTACTAAAAAGAAGCCCCACAAAAAATGAAATAATCAGAAAAAAACATCGAATTGTCAGTTCTTTCCAATAGACTATCCTATCAATTTTATCAATCCGAAAAATCTTGTTCAAACAAAGTTTCGAGCATTTCCAAAGTTCGTTTTGTTGCGCCGAGTTGACGGTCAACCAGTTTCCTTGCTTGATTCCCGAATTGTTCGGCGAGAGTTGGTTTTTCGAGACAAAGGCGAACGAATTGTTCCATTTCGAGTTGATCGTGAACGACTTGAGCCGCATTATCCCGGAGCATAAGATCAACAATGTCGCGAAAGTTTTTTGTGTTGGGACCGAAACAAACTGCTGCGCCGTAAGCGGCTGGTTCGATCATATTCTGTCCGCCTCGTTGCCCCATACTTCCGCCGACAAACGCAATCGAAGCCGTGCCCCACCAAGCACCGAGTTCGCCAACCGTATCAACCAACAAAATACGCGGTTTTACAGCTTTGCGGGAACTTTCGCCTTCCAGAACACCGGAGTCCATGTCGGAAAACGATAAATCCATGTCATTTTCCTGCAATTTCGAGCGGCGTTGCCACAAAACGGCTTTTTCTTCCAGCAATGCGGCAACT
>JAISQH010000365.1 GCA_031274385.1 Planctomycetaceae bacterium
AAATGAAAAATCAGTAAATTGTTTGTAATCTGCACTTTCCAAGAAAATCCAACTTACCCTCCTAACCCTCAGAACCGGCTTGGAGTTTGGGTTGCACGAAAAGAACGAGCACGATCTTGTGTTTCGTAACCGGGAGAAGGGACAGGATGGATTACGAGAGTTGCAAAACTTTTAACTCTTATAATTGATCCTGTCCGTTTTTTATCCTGTGAAATCTTGTAACATGGAAGTTTGCAACATTCCCAAGCACAAATTAGTCCGGTAATTTTTTCAGGAAGATATTTTTGAATGCCGGAATACTTTTCGGGTCATGTTGTTGGAGAGCGATATAACCTTTTTGGCTGATTCGTTTGTTTTGCTCCGTAATCTTTCCGTCTTGCGCAACACCGCCCTTTTCCAGCGGATCAACATAACTATACAATAATTCATTGTTGACCCGGACTTCCAACGTGTTGCCTTTGAGAATCAGGTGATATTGAAACCATTCGTCATCTCCGTGCGGTGCTTTGAATATTTTGATAATATTGTACAGGCTTCCTGTTTTGACCGGGTCGCTGTGCGAAGCATTGACCTGAAGTTCAAAACCCGTTACGGGCCACGATTCATTTTGCCATTGCGACTTGACGTACACGCCCGAATTGCCGCCGGCACTAATCTTAACATCCATTTTGATCTCAAAATTTTTGAGTTCTTCCATGTAGTAAAGATGGTTACGATTGCCTTTACCGACAATGGCTCCGTCTTTTACTTCAAAACCTTCGTACTTTTCGTTCGATTTCCAGCCGTCGAGATTTTCACCGTTGAATATCTTGACCCAGCCGTCCTCCTGCGAACAGGCAACCGACACTGTTAAAACCAAAACCGCAACAGTTAAAAAAATGGTGTGTTTCATAAAGGGATCCTTTCATGTGAAACTGTGAAAAAGTGACAAACGTATCATAAACTAACTTTGGTAACCGGTTAGAATTGGCGTCAACATCAATTCAATTCAGTGTAACCGGCACCACCAACCTTCGTACCATTTATTGTAAACGCCCTTTGGTAATATTGAGAAACAAGTCTTCCAGATGGGCTTTATGCTGTCGAAATTCGGCGATCTGAACGCCTTTGGCGATCAACGAGGTCAGTAGTTGACTGTCATCGTCGGCGGTTAATAATGCAGCCACTTCGTCATCGACGATTTGTGCCGTTTCGACCATTGGCTCTTCAAGTACCAACTTGAGCAAGGTTTCGAGATCGAAATTTTTTGCCCGAATCATGGTTGTGGGTCTCATTTCCATGGATTCGATGATCTTTTCAATTTTCCCGGCACGGAGCAGTTGACCGCGTTCGATGAACGCCACGCCGTCACAGATTTCGCCGAGTTCACTCAAAATATGCGAACTGATCAGAATGGCTTTTCCTTGTTCGCGGAGAGCTTTGAGGAGTTCACGCAGTTCGATTCGCGCTCTGGGATCCAACCCTGCTGCCGGCTCATCCAACACGAGAACCGCCGGTTCATGGACAATGGCCCGCGCCAAACTCACTCGTTGTTTCATACCTTTTGATATTTGAACGATGGTTTTTTCTTTAAATTCGGTTAAACCGGTGAATTCTTCGATATTTTTAACGATTTCGTCACGTTTTGGGTTTCGCAATCCGTAGGCTCTGGCGAAGAAATCGAGATCTTCGTGAACGGTAATATCGCGATGGGCCGGCAGGGCGTCGGGCATGTATCCAACCATTTTTCGTACCAGATCGGGATACTGCACTACGCTGACGCCATCTACAAAAATATCACCCGAAGTGGGTTCATCGAGTGTGGCGAGGATGCGCATTGTGGTTGTTTTCCCGGCTCCGTTTGGTCCGACGAACCCGTAGATTTGACCACCGTAAAACGAAAATGAAATATCGTCATCGGATTTGTTATTCGTAAAATAACGATTTATTTTTGCGTTTTTGAATTCAATAATAAACAGCCCGTTAATAGAAACGCCTCTGAATTGATACAACGGAGTCCTATTCTACACAAAATCAATCGAAAACATAAGCCCCGACGAAAAAATTTTCGGTGTTGATTGGGCGGCATTTAAATTAGTTAAGGTAGGCGACCGCTCCTTATTCTACCACACAAATCATAAACACATTCACATTGACGTTAGCGACGGGGGCTTGCCTCCGACGAAATAATCGATTTTTTTCATACGCTTGCGCCCGCCAAGAACTTAAAAAGAAATCTCTCGTGTTCTGTTTCTGGAGTTTAAATGAGATAAGGTAGGTAGGCAACCTCTCTCCGAGAGGTTGCGTCGGCGTACTCGCCGACTTGAACCACGTTACGCCATATTTTCCGGTAAACCAAAGTCGGCTATCGCCGACGCTGCCTCTCGGAGAGAGGCAGCCTACCTTGCCTATGGGGGGCAAGCCCCCGTCGCTAACATTGTGTATTTAGGTGTTTTTTTTTACTGATTCTGTTGATGATTACGTTCGAGGAGTCGTTCGTTCATTTCTTCCAGTTGCTTGGTGAGGCTGAAATGTTGAAGGAGGGTGGTGATAGCGTTTCGGCGGTCGGTTTCGCGTGAGGGGTTCCGTGATAATTCGAGAGCGAGTTCTTTTGCTTCGTTTTGTCGGTTGGTTGCGAGATAGAGATTGGCTAACATGATTAGGGAATCGGTTTTTTCTTTTAAGCCTTTGAATCGGACTTCGAGTTGTTCGGCAACCGTCCCGACTTCGCCGTATTCACGCAGTATTTTTAGCGCGGTCTCGTAAAGGTAAGAATCGAGTGCAAAGTGGCGGGAATCACTGAAGAATTTCGGGTTACGCAGAACCCGCAACGAGATTTTGACGGCGTTTTCTTTTTGGGCGTCACCCGCAACTTGCATCCGATGCAGCAGTTCGTTTTGAATCCTTCGGTCTGTTGCGGACGCAACCAACCGGTCGAGAATCAGTTGCGCATCCTCCGAACGCCCCCATTGTTCGAGGATAGGGAGCAGGTTGAACGCTTCTTGGTCGGAAAGACGATAACCGAGCAGCCGATCCAATGCGGTTTCGGTACGTTGCCGGACATTTTTATTAAGATCATTTTCGTCTTTACTAAGGGTTCTTTCGTTTTTCCTAAGATTTCTTTCGTCAATACTAAGATTTCTTTCGTCTTTTTCTTTTTTGAGTTGGAGACCGATATTAGCGGCGATCAATTCCCGTGACTTGGCATCTTGCGGGGATTTAAGTTCCAGTTCGTCTAAAAGCGGGACAACTTCTTCCAAGCGTTCCGTTTTGGCTTTGAGCAACGCGAGAGCCAGTAATTCGGACGGGTCTGGCGGTTCGCCCTGAGCGGTTTGTTTTTTCAGTCCTGTTTCGAGTTGTCGTGCAAGACGGGTAAATTCGTTTTCTGTTTTTTCCGGCGAACCGAGAAGATCAGCGAGAACATCGCGCAATGACTCGTCGCTTTGAACCAATTGCCGGAACGATTCGCGGAATGTCGATGGAGGGGGCGGTTGTGATTTTAAGTCCGGGTCTTTTTCCGCATTTTGAATTTGGGTTTCGATGATTCGTTCGATAACCGCGATTCGGAAGAAGAGTTCCTGAAATGGCGTAAGCAGGGCGTAATATCCCTTGTTTTGAAGTACCGAGCGCAAAAGCACCCGATCCGTCATTCGGCGTCCGAGTAGTTCCGGCTGATAATTGGCAAGCGGTTTGGGCAACGCC
>JAISQH010000403.1 GCA_031274385.1 Planctomycetaceae bacterium
TGCAACTTTCGGGCTTCTTCGAGAATCTTTTGGTTCTGTACGAAAAATTCGAGTTTCGTGTCGAGTTCCCCTTCGACCAGCGCATGTTGAATAAAAATATCTCTTGCCGCTTTCGGATCAATCGGACCGTAATTGATTCGCCGCTTCGGAACGAGAACGATGCCGAGCAGCGACACTTTTTCGTAAGCGTGAACGTAGCCGGTCTCGCGGTTCCAGTGCGGTTCCAGATAGACACGGTGAATCAGATGTTTTGCCAGCGGTTCAATCCAATCGACGTTGATCTGCGCAGCAGTCCGCAGATACCGCCGTGAAGTTTCGAGCCGCTCACCGGCAATGATCCAATGCGGCAGACCGGTCTCCTGTTCAGCGGTTTCCTTCTTGCTGCGGTTTCGGTTCCGTTTTTGCAAACCGCTTCCGGGCCACAGCACGAACTTGCCGCCGCCGCAGATCGTATATTCGAAACGCTGATCCCGCTGTGCAATACCCGAAAGATTGCCCGCCAGAATCGACTGATGCAGCGGATCGTAAAGTTTCGCCAGCTCAGGCTGTCGGGGTGCCAGTTTCATCTTGGCATCCTGAACGTATTGCATCAGTTGAATGTGAATGTCGCTCCACTCTTTCATTCGATTGAACGATAAGAAGTTTTGCAGACACGCTTTCCGCAGTCCGCCCCGGCTCGTTTGTTCTTTGAGGTTTTGAAAAAAGTCCCAGAGTTTGAGATACCCCAGAAAATCGCTGCGCTCATCAAGGAATTTTTCGTGTGCGGCATCCGCTTTGCTTTGCAGTTCCTGCGGACGCTCACGCGGGTCTTGAATTTCGAGCACCGACGCAATGATGAGCATTTCGTTCAACACGCCGTTCTCTTTGGCGGCGAGAATCATTCGACCGATGCGAGGATCGACGGGGAGTTTGCTTAGCCTTCCGCCGAGCGGCGTGAGATTCTTTCGGTCATCAATCGCTCCGATTTCGAACAGCGTTTTGTAACCATCGGCAAGGGCAGAGATTCGCGGCGGATCAAGAAACGGAAACTTTTCGATGCTTCCCAACCGGAGAGCCATCGTCTGCAAAATAACCGATGCCAAATTCGTCCGCTGAATTTCCGGCGTGGTGTATCGTTCCCGATTGTTGTAATCCAACTCGGAATAGAGCCGGATGCAAACGCCGGGACCGATTCGTCCGCATCGTCCTGCTCTCTGATCGGCGGATGCCTGCGACACCGCTTCGATAGGAAGCCGCTGCGTTCGGGAACGTGAAGAATACCGACTGATTCTTGCCGTTCCGGTATCAATAACGTATCGGATTCCCGGTACGGTCAACGACGATTCGGCAACGTTCGTCGCCAGAACGATCCGTCGTTTTGCGGAGCCGCCCGATGCCGAAAAAACTTTTTGCTGCTGATGAACCGGCAGCCGGGCATAAAGCGGCAGAATTTCCGTTTGATTCGTTAAATGATGCCGCAGTGCTTTTGCCGTTTCAAGAATGTCCCGTTCTGTTGGGAGAAAAATCAGAATATCGCCATGTCCTTTTTTTAGCAATTCATTAACGCTTGCCAAAATTGCTTGCTCTTGAACGCCTGTTTCATCGGAATCCTCTTCATCAAATTCTTCAAGACTTCGGTACAGAATTTCAATCGGAAAAGTCCGTCCTGAGACCTCGGTAACGGGAATGGGTTGACCGTGATTGATTCTCGGATGGGTAAAATGTTCGGCGAAACGTTGGGCGTCAATGGTTGCTGATGTGATAATCAATTTGAGATCGGGTCGATGCGGCAGCAAGCGTTTCATCATGCCGAGCAAAAAATCAATATTGAGCGAACGTTCGTGGGCTTCATCAATGATGATGGTATCGTATAGGCGGAAATTTTGATCGGTTTGTGATTCGGCGAGCAAGATGCCGTCGGTCATCAACTTGATGAGGGAATCGGGACTGATTTTTTCATCGAATCGGACTTTGTAGCCGACGGCTTGACCGAGTGGCGAGTTCAATTCTTCGGCGATTCGGGCTGCTATTGATCTTGCGGCAATTCGTCTTGGCTGGGTATGCCCGATGGTTCCGTTGACACCTCGTCCGATTTCGAGACAAATTTTCGGGAGTTGCGTTGATTTCCCGGAACCGGTTTCGCCGCAAACAACAATAACCTGATTTTCCCGAATTTTCCCGGCGATTTCCTCCCGACGTTGAATGATCGGCAACTCTTCGTCGTATTGCAGATTCAATAACATTGCAAGATGTCGGCGTTTTTCCCTGTCCATACGGAAATCATAACCGGTTTCCCTGTTTTTGCAAAGAGCCAAAAGCCATTGCGTTTGCGAAACAACACAAAGGATTTTCCTAATGATTTCATTTTTTATGGGGAACGATTTTAATAGACTTGTTCCATTATTGTTGTTACTGTCAACAGATTTTACAGATTTTACAGATTCGTTAATCGAGTGCAAGCGAAATCCGGTCGACGAAGTGCTTGATGGTTGTTTTTTACTATTTAATATGTTATAGTAAAAGCCGTAACTGTCTATTTTATTTTTTAAGAATTGCGTGCAAAGCAATAAAAACAACTAACTAAAACAACTAACTAAAACAACTAACTAAAACAACTAACTAAAACAACTAACTAAAACAACTAACTAAAACAATTGACCAAATTAATTGACAAAAACATCAATCGTGTGACTGCCGAAAGTAGAATCAACAAAATTAAAATAGACCGTTACCTTTGAATTTCTTTGCGTCTTTGCGCGCAATCCTTAAAAACAAAATAGACAGTTACTAAAAGCCCTGTTGATGGGTTCGATTTTTATTGGTGTGAAAATTTTCATTTTTTCAAATTTTCTAAAGGAGTCTGAACAATGGTACGAAAAAATTTTTGTTGGTTTGTTTTTTTTGTGGCGGTTATTTTATTGTTACCTTTTTGTGCCAATGCGGAACCGGTTCGGTTCATTTTTGACACGGATCTCGGTAACGATGTTGATGATGCGATGGCAATTGCGGTCATTCACGCCTTGCAAAACCGTAACGAATGTGAATTACTTGCTGTTACGACAACAAAAGACAATCCGCATGTTGCTCCGATGGTTGCCGTGTTGAACACATTTTACGGACGTCCGAACATTCCGATTGCGGTGATTAAAAACGGTGCGGCAAAGGAAGACGGTAAGTATAATCGTCAGGTTCTCGAACTCAAGGACGATGCCGGAAAACCGCGATATTCGTACGAATTACCGCCGCAACTTCCCGAAGCGGTCTCGTATCTCCGAAAATGTCTTGCCGCCGAACCGGATAACAGCGTGATTCTTGTTCAGGTCGGATTCTTCACCAATTTCGCACGGTTACTCGAAACTCCCGGCGATGACATCTCGCCGTTAACCGGAAAAGAATTGGTTGCGAAAAAGGTCAAACTCCTTTCTCTTATGGCTGGGGCGTTCAACGAGCCGCCGGGCTTCAAGGAATACAACGTCAAAGTCGATATTCCGAGTGCTAAAAAAATGATCGAAAATTGGCCCACCGAAATGATTTTCAGCGGTCATGAAATCGGACGTTTAATTCAATATCCGCCGAAAAGTATGAAGGAAGATTTTAATTACGTTAAATATCATCCTGTCAAAGACGCTTATCATTTTTATCGCGGTTTGGAAAATAGTCAACCAACTTATGATTTGACGAGTGTTTTGTACGCGGTGCGACCGGATCGCGGTTACTTTAATTTGTCGCCGAAAGGAACCGTCAAAGTGCTTGATGACGGTCAAACCATTTTTGAACCGAACGAAAATGGCAAACATCGTTTTCTGATTGTCAATTCCGAACAGATAGCAATGGTACGCGAAGCACTTGTTCAATTGACCAGTGAGCCGCCGAAAAAATAGTACACTTAGTGGAAAACTGATAGCGGAGAATGGGAAGTTTCGCAAGCGGTTTGCAATCCGTTTATGATTTCCTATTCTCGATTATCCATTCTCAACTCTCAACGATTCCGATGTCGATTAATAAACTTCGTCAACAACTTTGGGATTATGACCGGCGTTACAGGATTGGCGAGCCGGTTATTTCCGATACAGAATATGATTTATTGCTTCGGAAACTC
>JAISQH010000408.1 GCA_031274385.1 Planctomycetaceae bacterium
CCCTGGCACACTTGGCAATCAATGGCGTCGGTCACGGACGGATCAAGTAACACAATTGCCTTTTCGGAAGCCATTGCAAGCGGAGGAAGTCAGGACGTTAAGGGAAGAGTGGTTTTTGCTGAAACACCTGCTAATTTGCGTACCGATCCATTGGGCGAATGTGATTCCGATCTTCTTGATACAAGTGACCGTAAGAAGTTCAAGTCCAGTTTGGCAATAGTTGGTGTCGTTCGCGGACAACGTTTGGCTGATTCACGTTTGTTTCATGGTCTGTTCAACACGGTCAATCTGCCGAACGCTCCTTCATGTGCATTTATCAACGGTGATGGTAATAACAATTACGGTGTTTTTGCTCCGTCGAGTAACCATAGCGGCGGAGTCAATGCTGCATTGGCGGATGGTTCGGTTCGATTTATTTCCGAAACGATTAGCAATAAAAGTACCGGAATCGCCACACCGGTTGACAGCGATTCGGGGGCAAGTCAGTTCGGAATTTGGGGAGCGTACGGTAGTGTCAACGGCGGCGAATCTGCCGGTTCACTTTGAGTTGTTTGTAACAATTCGTGATTTTTTGTTCATAAATTAACGCAGATTAACACAGATTATCTTTGTGAATTTTGATACTGCAAAATATTTTGATGTTTGTCTGCGTTGATTTCATTAACTTCAATAACTAACAAATAGATAACGATTATTTAACTTCCACACAGGAGAAATGTTATGAAAACTGAATTTTGTACGAAATCGAATGTAACGGGCAAAGTAAGCCGTAAAATCAATCGCAAAACAAAACGTAAAGCAAAACGAATTGCTTTTACGCTTGTTGAATTACTGGTAGTCATCGCCATTATCGGCGTTTTGATTGCCTTGTTGCTTCCCGCAGTTCAGGCGGCACGGGAGGCGGCACGACGTTCCGCCTGTACCAATAATGTCAAACAGTTGGCATTGGCGGTTCACAATTACCACGATGTTCAAAAAGGTTTTCCAGCCGCCGCAGGGTTGATCCCGTTCAAGGTGTCCGATGGAAGTATCTTTTGTAACAGTAGTTATTACTTTAGCGGTCTGATCCAACTTTTCCCTTACGCGGAACAGACAATGCGTTACGATTCCATTTACTCGATTACTTTGACACCAACTCAGGCAACAACAGATAATCAGTTACCGAAACCTTGGGCAGCATCTCAATCTTCGTGGAAAAACGGTAACTACCCGATTTCCGGTAACATTTCCACGTTTATGTGTCCTTCGGATGGAAGTGTCAAAATCAACAGCACAACCGCCAATGCAAAAACTTCCTATTGTATGTCCAAAGGCGATTCCATTAGACGGCAAACAGGAACTAATTATTATAACAGAAGAGGAATGTTTCCGTTTCTGTTTTGGCAAAATATGGGTTCGGTTCTTGATGGAACAAGTAATACAATTGCTATTTCCGAAGCGGTTTCTGGTGGTGATGGTACGGCTCGAAGTGTCAAAGGTGGGGTTGTTGTAAGTGATGAAACCACTAATTTTTACACTGATCCTCAAGGGATTTGTGGTAACAACGTTCTTGAAACCGGTGATAAGCAGACTTATTTGTCCTCATTAACAATACCATCTAATGCCACCCGTGGTTACCGTTTAGCAGATGCTCGTTGTTTTCACGGTATTTTCAACACGGTTAATCCGCCCAATGCTCCTTCTTGTGTCACGGCTGCTAACCCAGCAAATTATGATTCCAACGCTAACTACGGAGTATTTTCTGCTTCGAGTAATCATCCGGGCGGCGTGAATGCCGGTTTGGCGGATGGTTCGGTACGGTTTGTGTCGGAAACAATTAATTGCGTAACATCCGGTCTTTCGGCAACACCGCAAGAAAAAGATTCCGGCAAAAGCGATTTCGGCATTTGGGGAGCCTACGGAACTGTCAATGGCGGAGAATCCGTTTCATTTTAACCGTTCACAAATAGACGACGATACTCTTTTCACTTGAATTTTCGGGTTTATTTTTCCCTTTATGGAGTCAACAGGTAGGCGACCTCTCTCCGAGCCATTTGGTAAATAGCGCCAGCGTACTCGCCGACTTTGGTTTACCGGAAAACATCGCGTTATGTTGTTCAAGTCGGCGAGTAAGCCGACACTGCCTCTCGGAGAGAGGCAGCCTACCTGCCTTGAACGCCCGGAACAAAATGTCAATCATCAAATGACCCTGAAAGGGACGCCCAATTGGGAAACCCTTTCAGGGTTATTTTGTTATTGATCTTCCGTTCCGGTGGAGTCACTTGTAACTTCCACCGCAATGTTCCCAAAACCTGCGTGTAACACGATTTTACCCTTTTTTCAGCCGGTCTCATCAACGTACAAAATAGTTTATGAGTATAATATCTATTGAAACTCAATTTATCCGGTTACATAAATTTTAATTATTTTCGCTAACGGAAATTCTTGGAATGTTTTCTGTACGCAATGCTGAAAGACTTGAATAAAATATCGTACAGGAATTTCCCTTATCTTAACCAAGTGAATTGTCGGACATCATTGTTTTTGGGATGTTCCTTTATGGTATGGAGGGTCAACCGGATTCCGTTTTTGGAAAGGAAAACATCGCTCCAACCGAGTGGTTGCCCGCCTTTTTGAAACTCCCAACCTAATGCCGGAAGATTGATTAAATGAATATCGTCACGTATTGATTGTTGATAGACGTGAGTATGACCGTAAATATAGGCTTTAACCTGTTTTCGCGGCTGAACAACTTTCCAGAACCATTTTTCATCTACCAAATCTTCGAGATTGTGATGGGCGAACAAGATGGCAGGTTTGTCTTTTCGTGCATCAAGTTCTTTGGCAAGCCAACTTCGCTGGGGACGTCCAAAATAACCGCTCACGCCTTCCTCTTCAAAAAGAGAATCTAAAAGGAAAAGGTTACAGTTTGGTGTTTCAAGAACCAAAACATGTTTGTTAAGAACCGGTGAATTTTCCTTTTTGATCTGAGTAAAAGCGTTGAAAAAAGGGTTCAGCCGGTCATGATTTCCAAGAGCGACATGTACCGGAATATCCGCTTCCGTATAAGGAGCAACCTGTAACGCAAGTTGTTGATAATCTTCCGGTTTTCCTTCAAGATGGGCAAAATCTCCGGTTACGATTATTCCTTTGGGTTTGTCCGTTAATTTGAGAACAGCCTCACGAACCGCGACAAAATTTTTGTTCGGATTACTATCGTGGTTCACTTGATTGGGATTACCCGGTACATGAGTATCGGAAAGAAAAACCCAATGATCGGTTGGTTCTTTGGTTTCTTCGGCAAAAATCCCCTTCGGCGATATTACCGCAAATAATCCCGCAGCAAGTGTTCCGGTTAAAAAATCACGACGTTTGATTGTTGGAAATGTAATTGGCATAATTAAATTTTCCTTTTTGAAATAAAG